>CALGSR010000422.1 GCA_937902115.1 uncultured Bacillus sp.
AATTGGCGACAGATTTGGGCGCTATAGTAAATATATTATTCAAGAACGTGCCTTACCGGATGCTAGAGATGGGTTAAAGCCGGTACAGCGTAGAATTCTATATGCCATGCATGTAGAGGGAAATACACATGATAAACATTTCCGCAAATCCGCGAAAACAGTCGGGAATGTTATCGGTAATTATCATCCACATGGGGATTCATCGGTTTATGAAGCAATGGTCCGTATGAGTCAAGATTGGAAAGTACGAAATGTATTAATTGAAATGCACGGAAATAAAGGTAGTAATGACGGGGATCCGCCTGCTGCGATGCGTTATACCGAAGCAAGACTTTCAGAGATTTCCGCTGAGCTTCTGCGCGATATTGATAAGAGAACAGTAGATTTTATTCCGAATTTCGATGACACGTCAAGTGAACCAACCGTGCTTCCAGCCATGTTTCCAAACTTGCTTGTAAACGGTTCGACAGGAATTTCCGCTGGTTATGCCACTGAAATTCCTCCTCATCATCTTGGAGAGGTCATTGATGCGGCAATTCATCGGATGGATAAACCGGAGTGTTCTGTCGATGACTTAATGAAGTTTGTTAAAGGACCGGATTTTCCAACAGGCGGCATTATTCAAGGCATTGATGGAATTAAAAAAGCCTATGAAACAGGGAGAGGGAAAATTATCATTCGCGGCAAAACGGAAGTGGAAGCCATCCGCGGCGGCAAACAACAAATTGTGATTACAGAAATCCCTTATGAAGTCAATAAGGCTCTCCTTGTTAAGAAAATTGATGAATTTCGTTTTGATCGAAAATTAGAAGGAATTGCAGAAGTTCGTGATGAAACTGACAGAACAGGATTGCGTATTGTTATCGAATTGAAAAAAGATGCAAATGCTGAAGGCGTATTAAATTATTTATTTAAAAATAGTGACTTACAGGTAACCTATCATTTTAATATGGTTGCTATTCATAATAAACGTCCAATATTAATGGGGCTTCGTGAACTGCTTGATGCCTATATTGCCCATCAAAAAGAAGTTGTTACTAGGCGTTCTGAATTCGAATTGCAAAAGGCACAAGATCGTTCGCATATATTAGAGGGCTTAATTAAAGCTTTGTCGATATTAGATGAGGTTATTGCCACAATTAGAGCTTCAAAAGATAAAAAAGACGCCAAAAACAATCTTATGGCTAAATTTCAATTTACTGAACCTCAGGCAGAAGCCATCGTTTCTCTCCAATTATATCGATTAACAAATACAGACATCACAGCATTGATGGCTGAAGCAGAAGAACTGGCTAAAAGAATCGCTGAGTTAACGGCCATTTTGGGCAGTGAGAAAGAACTATTCTCAGTCATTAAAAAAGAATTAAAAGGTGTGCAAAAACGTTTCTCAGATGTGCGTCGTACCGTCATAGAGGCAGAAATCGAAGAGATTAAGATCAATCTTGATGTATTAATTGCCAGCGAAGATGTGATTGTGACTGTAACAAAAGAAGGATATGTCAAACGGACGAGCATTCGTTCACATGCAGCTTCGAATGGTCAGGACTATGGAATGAAGGATACAGATCGGATTCTCGCCCAGTTGAATATGAACACTACGGATGTCTTATTGCTATTTACCAATAAAGGAAATTATTTGTATTGTCCTGTTCACGAACTGCCCGATATCCGCTGGAAGGATATCGGGCAGCATATCGCCAATATCATTCCAATTGAGCGTGATGAATCGATAATTAAGGCAATCCCTGTCTCAGATTTTGAAAAGGGGAATTATCTATTATTCGTTACCAAAAATGGAATGATTAAGAAAACAGAGCTGCAGCTCTACAAAGCACAGCGTTACTCTAAACCACTCGTTGCCATTAACATAAAAGGAGAGGACGAACTGATTGATGTTCATCTAACAGATGGACAACAAGAACTTTTCCTAACCACTTATCAAGGCTATGCACTTTGGTTTAAAGAGGAAGAAATTGGCTGTATCGGTGTGCGGGCAGCCGGTGTCAAAGGGATTAATTTAAAAGATGATGACTTTGTAACCGGAGCGAAGGTCAAGAACGCTGATTCTAGTCCATCTATCGTCATTATGACACAGCGCGGTTCGATTAAAAGAATGAAACTGAGTGAGTTTGAAATTACTTCGCGGGCAAAACGCGGAGTTGTCATTTTAAGGGAATTAAAAGGAAACCCTCATCATGTAATTGGCTTTGTTTTTGCTGACGACGATCAGATGATTCAAATCGAAACAGAAAAAGGAATAATCGAAACAATAAATTCTTCAACAATCCGTTTTAATGATCGCTATTCAAATGGTTCCTTTATTTTTGATGAGAATGAATCCGGCAAAGCAGTATCTATTTGGAATCAAAGCAAACTTGAATCCACTCCAACTGAATCATAGAACAAAAACCTCTTGCAAAAATTTGCAAGAGGTTTTTATCTCCCTACATTATTTTCCCATAAATGGGGAGAATAGCAAATAGCATTCAGTCAGGAGGAAGTAAATAATGAAAAAAGAATTGGGTCTTGTGCTCATTGCGTTGTTTTTCCTTAACACATTTACATCTGTTTATGCCTTCGAAAAAAATGAAGATAATAAACTCGTACTAACCGAAGAAAAAGAAGATATTTCGGGTGATAGAAAAGACGATACAATTATTTTAAAAGGCATTCCCTACGAAGAAGGCGCCGCCTTTTTAAAGGAAATTCAATTGCAAATTATTGGTTCCAACGGAAAAACCTACACGGTTGAATTAGAGCCAGGTTATGAACCAACCATTACTTTTGTTGATATAGATCATGATGGGGTAGAGGACCTGCTTATCAGTATTCCATCAGGCGGAAGTGGTGGAATAACAAACTATTCTTTATTTACATTTAAGGATTTTCAATTAAAAGAGATCACTACACCGGATTCACTTACGATTACCAGTCAATTTCTCGATCAGTATCAAGCTTCTATAACCATTGAAAATACCGGCCAATCGTATAACTTTGATTTGAAGGACCGAAAAAGAGACTATGATCGATTAGGTATTTATTATAAAGGGAAATTAAATGAACCAAGGGAACTAATGATCGATCCATATAGTACATTAAAACCGATTATTGTAAAGGAAAATACCTATGGTTTAAAAGCAATTCAGCAAGTAAGCGGAGCATATCATGCTGACGGGATTGCATTTATTGAATCAACCTGGTATTACGAAAATGGCAAGTGGAACCTGCTAGATACAAAGGTAATGGAGAGAAAACAAAAGAAGATACGAAAGTAATTCAATCGAAGATCAGTTAGTACTGATCTTCGATTTTCCATATTTCACTCAAATATAAAATATATCACTAAACATTATTTTAAGGAGAAATTTTTCGTTTCGTCTCACTATATTAAGTTTACTTTATCAATGAGACAATATAGGTCTCTCTAAAATCAATTTCCCATAATAAATATTATGTAAACTAGAAAAATAAATAATTACGATTAAATTACAATTCCCCTTTCAAGCGGTAAATTAATCAATTATAGGGAATTATTGGCCGTAATAAAAATAAACACTGTTCTCAATTAATTCATTAATATATAGATTATGCTCTTTCGCGGACTTTTTTAATTGCGTTAATAATTCTTGATCAAAAGTTGTCTTGTATTGCACGCGATCTTTTGGTGCTTCAGATTTACTAAATTTAGTTGGATCGTCATCTAAAAAATTTCTTATGCAATTTTCAATTAAGTAATTGATGTGCGTATCATTTTCATTCGCTAAAGAATTAAGTTGATCTAGGATTGACTTGCTGATATTTGTTCTGAATTTTACTCTTGAAGAATTCACGATTTTAATTAGATTGCCATTGGTGAAACACCAAAAACCAGAAATACTATATTGGTATCCTTGATAATTTATCAAATTCTCTAAACCTTTCATAAACTGTTCGGAATGCTGCGACATATTGACTCTTTTATAATTAATTAAATTCCCTATTTCATCTTTATAAATAATTTCGGCTAATCGCAAAATATCATTTCGACCTCTAACCCAGACACGATATACGGAATTATCTGCTAAAGAAACCTCTTGCGTAATATAACTATCAAGACCCCATTCTTTAAATACAAGCTGAGTTTTTTCAGCAAATATTTTACTGCCGCTGGTAATTTTCATTGAATAGCCTTCATGATCGACCCATCCATCACCATCAATTACACCTCTTACAAATGCGGGCATAAACTCTTCAGGCACATCAGGAAATGGGACAGTTAGAGATTTATTTGCCACAATCCCCATTTTCTCAAGATCAAGTTTGATTTCTTTTGAATTAATGACTAACGTCGGTGTTAATCTTGTCGGCCCGGTTACTGCCAATATATAATCAGCCTCCATGTAATCCGCAATCAACCGAAGAATATTCTCATCCTTCTGCGAAAAGGAAATACTATGAGTTTGATTGCTAACACAGCCGTCTGTAATAAATAATCCCAAGACCCAAGCCATTTCTTTCGTCCAAGCCTTAAAAAAATCTTCATTTACTTTATGTTTCCTTGGTTGTCCGGAAGACTGCTCTCGATTCATCTTAACGCCATGTTTATACATCACATTACGAATAGCACGATCGGAGATTCCGACGATCGGAACCATTTCCTTAAATGACATTCCACTCTTGTACATCTTTATGATATCTTCATCAGTCACTCCAGAATTTCTAGGCATTAACAAAGTCCCTCCTATCTCCATTCTATTCATAATGCTTATAACTCTATTATAGAACATATATTCGCAAATGAAAGACAAACGGAATTTTTGTCTTTCTAGGGCTGCTTAATCTTTCCTATCCATCTCACGAAGCAGAGTTTCTCGCGAGATATCCTGACGTCCCTATATGTCGTGTTGAAATAGTTCTAACTTCATATGACATGGATAAAGCTACTAGAATCCCTATAAATCTCAACTTTTTTTCGTTCGAAAAAACAGCCAAAACCGTTGATATTATTGACTTAATTAATCGTTATCATTAAAAAACAAGGGCTGTCAGGGCAATCGAGAACGGCTCACTCGATAAATCCCCACATAACTCGCTTAAAATTAGATTTTACAGCACCGTACCTTTCCTTTTTTTTACCTCTATCACTCTAAAAATCTACGATTCTACCGCACATAATGATTATTATGCGTGGTAGTGATATAATTGAGTTACACCAACAAATTACAAGAGTTAATGTGATGTTATTGGAAAGCAAAAAGTACCTTGAATTACGAGGAGGATAATGTTGAAAAGTCATAGGGATAACGAAAGATATAACTTGAAGCAAACTATATCTTCTCATTATGAAGAAGAATTAGATATATTTAGCACATATATGGAGGATTTAGGGTATTCGGTTTTTACCATTTCTTCGTATCTTGGCGATGCAGAAATATTCCTGATATTCATATTTGAAAAATGGAATGACTTCCCTTCCCTTTCTGAAATTAAACCAAAAAACATTCAAGAGTTTTTACGAAAAACACAAAGAGCAAACGCTAAGTCAACTCGTAACCGCAGATTAATGGCCTTACGTACTTTTTATAAGTCTTTAATGAAATCTGAGTTCCTTACCTTTAATCCTGCAGCAGAAGTAGATATGGCAAAAGTGGAGAAAAACTCATTACCTACCTATTTAAATGATGAAGAGTTAGAGACTTTTTTCCGTTGCATTAAAGAAGATAGCTTTTATATTCGTAATAAGTGTATGTTGACGTTAATGGGGTTAGCCGGTCTTCGTGTAATTGAAGTACATAACTTAAATGTTACTGATTTCATTCGAGATTCAGAAGATCCAGGAGTTCAAGTGTTTGGGAAAGGAAACAAAGTACGTTATATCCCTTTGCCTATCCCTTTGTATGAAATTCTTTTGGAATACGAAAAGAATCATCGACCTATACCCAAGCCGAAACACTCTAATGCGTTTTTTCTTTCTAGAAGAGGTGTTCGAATTTCAAGGAGAAGGATTCAGGAAGTAGCGGAGGAAACCTTTGAACGATTAAAATCCTTTTCTAATACAACTTATTTACAAGAAAAAAAATTAACTTCCCATAAATTAAGACATACCTTTGGTACTCGTTTAGTTCGAAATGGAACCGATCTTGTTACAATTCAAGAATTAATGGGTCATTCTAGTTTAAATACAACCCAAATCTATACGCATGTAAATAATGAACAAAGACAAAAGGCCATGAGAAATCCTAATATTTCCCGCTTTTTCTAACCACTACTATAAAATAATGTGAACTAAAATAAAAAAAGCACGTTACTTCCATAGGGAAATGATCATGCTTTTTTTATTTTTCCACTTTATTAAAATTTATACTACAGAAAATATAAACACGAACGTTTTTTGGATAATGAAACATAATATACGTGAAAATTACCAGAAAATGAAAAACCTTCAGAAGCTGGAGACCCGACTGATTCGCCAAATCACGAACGATATGATTTCCCCACTACTAAAATTTTACTCCCCCGAACAAATTCAGTGTCATCAACGGTTTCAACCATCGCTCTCCTACGATCTCCTTATAAAAAACATATATTTAGTGAACCAGATTGTGTATAATCAAATAATACATAATTGCAATAGCACATTAGTAGGAGGATTTCACTTGAAGAAAATTGCCTGGATCACCGATAGTACCTGTTATATTGAACCTGATTTTGCCAAACAGCATAATATTTTTGTTTTACCTATGCAAATTTCATTTGATAATGAAACCTATCGAGATGGGATCGATATAACCGAAGCCGAGTTTTATCAAAGACTTATCGCTTCGCCTAATCTGCCAAAATCATCACAGCCTGCCCTTGGGGAGTTAGTGACACTATATGAAGAATTGAAGAAAGAATATGATTTGGGTATTGCCGTTCATTTATCATCAGAATTGAGTGGTACGGTTAATACTTCTAAGCAGGCAGCCGATATTGCCGGTTTTCCTCTTGAATTGGTGGATTCTAAGCTCATTTCAGTACCGATGAGATATATGATCGAAAAAGGTCAGGACATGATAAATCAAGGGATGTCACCTTCTGATACAGCAGCTAAGCTAAGAACCATGTATCAGGATAATCAGCTCTATTTCATGATTGGTTCCTTAGAACAACTGCATAAAGGCGGACGTGTCAGCGCCCTCCAGATGCTTATGGGGAGTTTGCTGCAAATTAAACCCGTTTTTACGTTTCAGGAAGGAAAAGCTGTCCCTCATGAAAAAGTACGTTCAAAGAAAAAAGCCTTATCTTACATGGTTTCCCTTTTGCAAAGTGATTTAGAAAAAGGTTTGACAATTAAAAAGATTTTTGTTCTATCAGGAAGTGCACCGAAGGAAACCGAAATTCTTCAAGAACAAATTCGCTTGATAGACCCTAATATTGAAATCATCACTGGCCCACTAGGTTCTGCTATTGGCGTTCATGTCGGTGTAGGTACGATTGCCATTTCATGGTTTAGAGAATAAAAACTCTTGGTTGAAAAGGCAGTATATTTTACTGCCCTTTCCCTTTAATAAACCTTCCTCAATAATGGTTTTCTTTTCCTTTCCCATCCCCTTACTATCCTGCGTACTGATTAAATACAATTAAGATAAAGAAAGATAATGTTATTCCGGTCTAAATCATCTTTCTTCGCAATATTTTATAATATGATGCTGATAAATTCACAAGAATATCAATCACATCCTTTATTTCTTTGTATCCTTGATGAGGGGTGACGAATGAATGGTTACGGTTCAATATTATGAAAATAACTCTTTATTTCTAAGCCAATTGGTTAATCACGTTCCGTCTGCAGATGAGGATTTAAAGATTAAAGGACGAAAAGCAAAAGTAATTCGAATCAATGAAATAAACGAAAATCTAATTCATGTACACATCGTAATCGAAAAGATTGTAAAAAATCCTTTGCTATCCAAAGAATTACAAAAGAAAAAACGATAAATCTCACCAAAAATATTTTCCTCTAGACATAAACAGCAAGATTTTTAAACAAGACGGTTTCTATCTTTACGGATAGAAACCGTCTTGTTTATTAATTTCATAAATTTTAAAAATCCAACATTCATCAGCCTATTTAAACGATTTAGGGGTTATATTTACCTTAGTTGCTATCGTTTTCTAACATTTTATATAAATTAGATTTGGGGCGAAAATTTTATTTATTTATTGTGTAATTAGCACATAATGTATGTTGTTGAGAGACAGCAGTATTAAGGAAATAGAAATATTAGCGGTGTTTGTTTTTTTTCAACAAAGGAAAATATGTTCAGTTCTTAAAACGATAAAATAAATAATTCATGGTTATATCTTTTTTATATAGAACGTCCTTGTCCGCGGTCCATCAAATTCACAAAAATAAATACCTTGCCATGTTCCAAGCAAAAGTTGGCCATTATTTACGATAACATGCTGGGATGAGCCAACAGTACTTGCCTTTACATGTGCGGCGGTATTCCCTTCCATATGACGGTCAAGCGGGTGCTCCCAAGGAAAGACTTCATCCAGTCTTCTGATAAAGTCAATTTTCACATCTGGATCCGCATTCTCGTTTATCGTGATTCCCCCTGTGGTATGCGGACAAAAGACAACCACCGCTCCATCCTTTAAACCTGATTCTTTTACAAAATTTCGAACATATTCTGTAATGTCAATCAATTGATCTCGCTCTTTTGTATGTAACATAATTTTTTTCAGCATTAAAAAATATTTCCTTTCTCTGTTATGCTTTGTCTGGGGATTGGTTTCAATCCTCATACATCATTTTTCTAGTCATGCCGCCGTCGACTACTAGGTTAATACCGGTAACAAAATCATTTTCTTTTGCCGTTAAATACAGACAGGCACGTGCAATATCTGCCGGTTTTCCAACACGCTTAGAAAAGTGCTGTTCATGATCTGTTTTTGTTAATTTTTCATAATCTTTTGTTTCAATCCACCCCGGCGAAATAGCATTTACTGTGATCCGTTCGTCGCTTAATGAGGCCGCAAGCGCATGTGTTAGTGCGACAATACCGCCTTTTGAGGCAGCATAGGTCTCCGAATTGGGTTCTGACATGATCGCCCTTGTGGACGCAATATTGACAATAGCTCCCCCGTCTTTATTGACACGCATATACTTCGCCGCTTCACGGGAAGCCAAAAAAACACTGCGCAAATTCGTATGAATGACATCCTCCCACTCATCAAGGGAAATTTCATATAATGATTTAAAAACACCCTTCCCAGCATTATTAATAAGAACATCTATTTGCCCGTAAGTTTCAACGGCGGTATTCATTAAATGGAAAAGGTCTGCTTCCTCCCTAACATCAGTCTTTACAAAAAAAGCTGCACCGCCCTTAGCTTTTATCATATCAGCCGCTTTCTTGCCTGCTTCTTCGTCTATCTCCGCTAAGACAACGTTAGCACCTTTTTCCGCATAAAGAGCTGCAATTTCCTTTCCTATTCCATTTCCTGCACCCGTTACAATGACTGTTTTCCGAAAAAAATCCATTATAAACCCCCCTCGTATAATAACTAAACAAATGGTATAACGAAAATAATTAGAGGTTATTCTTTACAAGTCGTTTCTTCCATTGACATTTGTTTCTCATTCGCTTTTATTTGCTGCCGCAGCCAGACGGTGATATCTTTACCATTATTTTCAGAAATCTCATGCGCTGTTGGATAAATCGTATATTTCACTGAGCGTGCGTGCTCACAAAAGTATTCAAAATTCTCCTGTCCTACCTTTAACGGAAAGATCGTATCATGTAATCCCTGGCATAGGAAAACAGACAAATGGTCAATCGATTTTAACGAGTAGACCTCATTAAGAAAATCCGGCACATAACCGTTCATTGGGACAATTCCTGTGATCGTCTCCCCCAGCACTAAAGCAAGGCATGTGCTGAGAATAGCTCCCTGACTAAATCCAATGATATACTTATTTTGCGGATCAATAGGGTATGTTTGTATGGTATATTCGATAAATTCAAGTAACTTTTCTATACTATTAAAAAATAAATCACGTTCAGGTACGCCATAATCTTTTAAATAATAATAAGCATAACCTGTTTTAAACGGCAAATCGCCTCTAATCCCGATAATAATTGGTTCATCCCGCAAATCTTTTACTAAGTCCATCATAAATTGTTCATTATAGCCAATTCCATGTAAAGCATAAATAACCGGATACTTTTTTTCACTATCCATATTTTCAGGTAATAGGATCGTGTATTGATATGGACATTTCATGCATAATCTCCTCCAGAAAAACAAGTTTGTCTCTAAATATTCTATATTTTTCGATTATAAACTACAAGGTATTTTAATAAAGTATGAATTTCGATTACAACCTTCATATTTTTTTTTAAAAAAAGAACAATACAAAAAGCAAACCCCTCTGTATCACAGGAATTCGCTCGACTTTAAAACTATTATCTTTATTGATTATGCGTATTTGATGCCAGCCTGCTTAATATTATTATAGTCATCAGAACCACAAGGAGTAACCGCATAAGTCATTTCACACTTTGGACAATTCATAATTACTGTTTTCAGTGTAAACACTTCACCACATTCACAATGTATTTCATGGGGAACCGCAGGTTCAAATTTATCTTTCCCTTTACTTTTTACGTGATCCACTACTTCCATTCCATCTTTTAATCTGCTTGTACATCCACAACTCATATTCAAATCCCTCCAACGGTTATTCTAAAAGATTACCGTAAGAATAACACATGGCTGATGTAAGAAAGTATAGCAAAAGTCACAAAATCCGGCCCTTTTCCGTCTTGTTCACTTAATCTTCATAAACTCCTCTCTTTCGAAACGAGCAGAATCAAACCTTTTGACAAAAAATAGTCTGTCTCCCTTCCATTTCATTCTCCTCGAAAAATAGGATCTTCCATTCTTTAAATACTGAAAGTAGTTCTTGCGGCTGCAGCTTATATCTATCAGACACCCTGCTATTCTCATCAAGCGGCGACAAAAAATAAGTCTCCATAAAAAAATAGCCATTTTCCTTTACGAGAGATTGTACTAGGGAGCAAATCATACGATCTAAATAATAAGTCATGATAATTAAGTCAAAGGATAATGGCATCGATTGAAGAGTATGCCATTCAGAAAGATCGCAAAGATGCGTTTGAATAGAGAGTTGTTTTACAGCAGCATCTTCTTTTAAAAATGATAATGCAACATCTGAAATATCGACAGCATGTACATGATAGTCACGCCCAGCGAGAAATTGGCTGTTTCCACCAAGACCGCAGGCCAAGTCTAACGCAGTTCCACCTTTCAAATAGGAAGACTGCATGATTAATCGTTTGTTCGGCTCCAAATGATTGAATTCCTTTAGCCGCTCCTGGTACTTTTGATTCCATTTCATTTTCGCTTCCATATAAACATCTCCAATCGAACGATCTTTTAAATGGTTAAAAATAATAAAACAGGAAAACGCTTTACTTCTTCAGCATCTTCCTGTTTTATTTTGCGCCATCTCTTTTTTTCTTTTCAATAATTAAGCGCTAAAATTATGATTTCTTTAATATTTCATGAACCTGTTTTACGTCTTTATCACCACGTCCTGATAAATTAACGATAATCACATCTTCCGGTGCTAATTCTTTTGCCAGCTTTACTGCATGAGCAACCGTATGTGAGCTTTCTAAGGCAGGGATAATCCCTTCGACCTTTGATAATAATTGAAACGCTTCAAGAGCCTCCTGGTCGGTTACCATTACGTATTCTCCTCTTCCACTCGCCTTTAGATAGCTATGTTCAGGGCCGACACCAGGATAATCTAATCCTGCAGCGATGGAGAATACTGGACTCGGCTCACCATTTTCGTCTAATAAAGTATAGCTGTTAAAGCCATGAAGAACAGCCGGTACCCCTTTAGACATTGTTGCCGCTTCCGCTGGTTCAACGCCAATTAAACGAACTTCTGTATCATCGAAATAATTGGCAAATGCGCCGATTGCGTTACTGCCGCCGCCTGTACATGCCACAACCGCAGTTGGCAACCTGCCTTCCTTATCCAATATCTGCCTTTTCGATTCTGCACTGATAATGGCTTGAAAGTGTTTTACAATGGTTGGATATGGATGCGGTCCTACAGCAGAACCAATTAAATAAAAGGTTGTCTCATAATTTTCGATTAAATCCATTAAGGCCGCATCGACTGCATCTTTCAAACGGCCTTGTCCTTTTTCAACCGGAATAACCTTTGCTCCCAGTAATTCCATACGGAAAACATTTAATTCCTGACGCTCCGTATCCACTTTCCCCATATAAATCACACATTCCATACCAAACATGGCACAAGCTGTTGCAGTAGCAACCCCATGCTGTCCCGCTCCTGTTTCAGCAATAATTCTTTTAGCTCCCATTCTTTTAGCTAATAATATTTGTCCGAGAGCATTATTAATTTTATGTGCCCCTGTATGGTTTAAATCTTCTCTCTTTAAATAAATCTTTGCCCCGCCTATATGCTTCGTTAAATTTCGCGCAAATGTTAACGGATTTTCACGTCCAATATATTCTTTCAGATAATAGTCTAATTCAGCTTGAAATTCCGGATCATCCTTATATTTTAAAAAGTCTTCCTCGATTCGATCCATAACTGCCTGCAATTCTTCAGGAATATAACTTCCGCCAAATTCTCCAAAGTACCCTCTTTTATCTGTGCCTATGCTAGTCATTAATACCTCTACTCCCCTATACTGAGAAAATTATTTGACAATTAAAATAAGTCCTTATTGTATTATAACGTTTAAGAGAATGGAGTTCAATTTCAATTAATTGACTAATGCATATGCTTCTGTAGAATGAATACTAGAGTAACCCGAATCCTTACTTATGTTATAACATACACGTTTTAATAAAGCTACTCCCTTTAAATCCATGATAATTCACAACGAAAATACCTGCAGCAACTAAAGTAAGGGCAATAATAATATAGGGATTAAAACTTTCACCTGGGATGAACATAGCAGATAATACCGCACCAGATACAGGTGTTAAAAATTTATAGATACTGATTTCGCCCGCTTTGTTATATTTCAGGATCGAATACCAAAGAGCGAAAGCAACAGCGGATAGCAAGGCAGCATATAGCAATAACGCTAAACCAAACGGGGTAAATGTTATCATATAATCTTGATACTGCGGCAGACCAATCAGTAAAAGTAATATAGCACCAACGGACAACTGCCAGCCTGTTAATGTAAAGGGATGAATATCGCGCGCTAATTCCTTGGCCATAATCGTGGCAATAGCACTGGTCAAACCAGACATAATCATAAAACCTTCACCTGTCCATTGGAAGCTAAAACTGATTTCCTCGCCCCAATTCACCAATATAATCCCAGCAAATCCAGCTATGAGGCCAATTGCTTTTTTTACATCCATTTGATCGTTTTTATAATAAAAATGTGCTAACAACACAGTTAGAAATGTACCACTTGACGATAGAATCGCCCCCTGCATACCGGATACTTTCTCTAACCCGTTATAGAAGAAAAAGTACTGAACCGTCGTTTGAATAAAGCCTAGTAGAATTAAAATAAAAAATTGCTTTCGTTTAACAAATAAAAGCTTACGGTTTGTGATAAACACTAAGCAAAGAATCATGACGCCAGCGAGGAGAAAACGAATCCCGGCAAAAACAATCTGAGCAATCGGTTCATTTGCCGGCAATTGTAACTCCTGATTACTAATTTTCAGAACTGGAAATGCACTGCCCCATAAAACGGAACAAAAAATGGCAATCCCCATGACTGACCATTTATTTTGAAACATTTGCTGCAATTATCTTCATCTCCTCATGTATTTAACCTTACTTAAGACAGCAAAAGTAAACAGTATTGTACTAAAATATTTCGCAAAGTTTATTGTATCATCTATCCAATGGAAATGCAGAAAGTATCTTATCAAGAATTATAGAATAGAAACAACCAAACCTATCTAAATGCTTTTATAAAAAAATCACTAAAAAGTTTATTCACAGGAAAAGACAGTGATAGGGATTTTGAATTAGTGTATAATGAAACCAATAGTTCATATCGGTCTTTTATCCTAAAAATATACATAAACATTTCAATGGAAGGACGTATTGATAAATGGAAAATAGAATTATCGGTAAAGAATTGATGGATGCTTTAATCGTTATAACTCCTTGGATTGCAGAAATGCTCCACTCCGACTTAGGTTTTGCCGTTACGGATAGAGAAAAATTTATTATTCAAAAGGATGGACAAACGGTAAAGCTGAATATTTCACCTGGAGATCCTGTAAATCCTAAGTCTGCAATGGCTGAGGCAATGAGAACAAACGCTCCATCTGCAAAAAATATGGATGCCTCCCTCTATGGGCTCTCTGTCAGAATTTATGGTTATCCGATTGTAGATGAACAAAGAAAAGTAATTGGTTCTGTTGGGATCGCAAAAAACATTGAGACATGGACTGGTCTAAATAAAAGTGCAGAAGAACTGATAAAGTCCAGCAATGACGTCGGCAGCATCATTAATCAGTTTTTAGAAATTGCCGCCCAGCTGAATAAAGACAGCGAAATCCTGCAAAATAAAGCCGATTTAATCAATAATAAATTCAAAAAAACCAATCAAATATTGGATTCAATCAAGGCGATTTCATCACAGACCCGCTTAATCGGCTTAAATGCTGCGATTGAAGCAGCAAGAATAGGAGAGGTAGGCAGAGGCTTCGGAGTAGTGGCGAACGAAATTAGAAAGCTTTCCGGCAACAGTAATGATGCCAGCAAAGAAATCGAAAATACGTTGAACGAATTACAAATAGATCTACAAAACATTACAGATGAAGTAACAACCATTAATAATACGGTGATTGATCAATTGGAAAAAGCGAAAGAGATTAATGCAAAAATCTCCAAATTTGAGGATATCTCAAAATTACTATTGAAGTTAGCTAATCGATTATAAAAACGAAAAGGGAATTACTCGTTGAAGTAATTCCCTTTTGCTCTATTTTCTTAGGCAAATTAAACCATCACTTTACAAATATCATTCGTAAACTCAACAGGATCATCAATTGGCAGCCCTTCAATCAACAATGCTTGATTATATAATAAATTTACGTATAAAGTTAATTTGTCTTTATCGTTTTCAAAGGAATTTTTCAATGCTTGGAATACCCCATGGTTTGCATTGATTTCAAGCACTTTATCAGCTTTAATATTTTGGTTATCCGGCATCGCATTCAGTACTTTCTCCATCTCAATCGTTACTTCGCCATCTGCCGATAAACATACAGGATGAGTCTTTAACCTTTTTGACACCCTGACATCCTTTACCTTATCTTTCAGAGCGGCTTTCATAAAATCAAAAAGGTCTTTGTTTTCTGTTTCTTCGGATTCCGTTTGCCCATCTGATGTATCGGACTCAATACCTAAGTCTCCGCTTGATACAGATCTAAATTCTTTCTCTTTATAAGCCATCAACATTTTAATTGCAAACTCATCGATTTCATCGGTAAAATAAAGAATTTCATAGCCCTTTTCCGCTACTAATTCAGTTTGCGGCAGCTTGGCAATCCTTTCATTGGATTCACCTGCAGCATAATAGATATATTTCTGTTCTTCAGGCATTCTTGAAACATATTCATCAAGGGTAACCATCTTCTTTTCTGTTGATGAATAAAACAGTAATAGGTCCTGCAGAATCTCTTTATGCATCCCGTAATCACTATAGACCCCATACTTTAACTGTCTGCCAAAAGATTGATAAAACTCTTCATATTTTTCCCGTTCATTTTTTAAGAGACTTTGCAGCTCGCTTTTAATTTTCTTATTAATGTTTTTCGCAATGAGTTTTAATTGGCGGTCATGCTGCAGCATTTCCCTTGAAATATTCAGGGATAAATCCTCTGAGTCTACCATCCCTTTCACAAAACTGAAATAATCCGGTAAGAGATCAGAACATTTCTCCATAATGAGTACGCCATTTGAGTACAACTCTAACCCTTTCTCAAATTCTTTTGAGTAATAGTCGAATGGCATCTTTTCTGGAATATACAGGATAGCATTATATCGAATTGTGCCATCAACACTGATATGAATATATTTTAATGGTTTATCAAATCCATAATGCTTTTCATGATAAAACTTTTCGTAATCTTCATCTGTCAGTTCATTTTTATTTTTCTTCCAGAGTGGCACCATACTATTGATAATTTCTTCTTCTTGTACTTCTTCATATTCATTTTCAGAGCCTTCTTTTAATTTACTTGAAGTGACATCCATTTTAATCGGATAGCGGATAAAATCGGAATACTTTTTAATGATTTGTGTTAAACGGTATTCTTCTATATATTCATCATAATTTTCTTCTTCATTATTCTCTTTTATCTTAAGAATAATCTCCGTGCCAATTTCCTCTTTTTCACATGGGTCAATGGTATAACCATCTGCCCCCTCCGATACCCATTGATATGCTTGCTCGCTGCCCAGTGCTTTACTCTTTACCGTTACAACATCTGACACCATAAAGGCTGCATAAAATCCAACACCGAATTGCCCGATAATATCAAAGCCATCTTTCAATTCATTTTCTGCCTTAAACGCTAAGGAACCACTCTTTGCTATCACCCCTAAGTTCGTTTCCAGCTCTTCCTTTGTCATCCCAATTCCAGTATCTTTAATGATTAATGTCCGATTGTCCTTATCTGAAATAACTTTTATGTAATAACGATCCCGATCAAATGTTAATGAATCATCTGTTAATGCTTTATAGTAAATCTTATCAATCGCATCACTAGCATTCGAGATCAATTCCCGCAAAAATACCTCTCGTTGCGTATAAATCGAATTAATCATCATTTCTAATATCCGTTTGGATTCTGCCTGAAATTGTTTCTTTTCCATCGAAACCTCTCCTTTCAAAACTAAAACTACGTGAACAGTCTGTTACACAGGTAACCAATAAATGCAGTTCATACAAATTAGCACTCATATCAAACGAGTGCTAATTCTATTATTTAATATCAAATATACCAGCCAATGTCAATATATTCGACTCCATCTTCTATCATCCATATTTTCTCTGATAGTGCGACAGGGCGATGAGAGGATAAATATAACGATAACTGTGATAATGAATATAAAAAGCCCCTGCCATTCCCTGACCTGCCGGGTAATCAGTTGTCCAGTCTTCCTGCTCCAGATTATTTAAAATAAAGGAAATACCCTTCAGGATAGATTCAGTTGGCTTGTCGGCTGCTGAAATCAATGCATCTAATGCCCAGGCAGTATGGGTTAATGTACCTGTACCCAGTGAAACAAACCTACTTGCCCTATCGCTCTTACATGATTCTCCCCAGCCTCCATCATCTTCTTGCACCTCATGCAGCCATTTAACAGCTTTCACAATTGATAAATGGTCTGCTCTCACACCTGAAGCAATTAAGCCTGTAACAGCAGCCCATGTTCCATATAGATAACAAATCCCCCAGCGTCCATACCATGAACCATTATCCTCTTGGTGCCTCAGCATCCATGTGATACCATCTTTTATCGCTTTATGATCACGTCCAAGATTTGTATATAAACCAAGATATTCAAGTGTTCTCCCGGTTAAATCTGGTGTCGATGGATCAGCGATGAGAAATTCAGCACCTTCAATCGGTAGGAGCTTTAGCAACTTATTGTTAATACTCCTTTCAAAAGCAGGCCATCCCCCATCATCATTTTGCATAGACAACAACCAATTTAAACCATTTTTCCAAGATGGATAATACAACGTGTTTTCTTTAACTATTCTTGAAAGGGAGCGAAGTGCTGCTGTTGTGTCATCAACATCGGGATGAAATGTATTGATGTCCGAAAAACCCCAGCCTCCGGGACGCCCCGTTGGATTATGAATCAGCCAATCTCCAGATTTGACATGCTGCCGCCGCAATAAATAGTGATTCGCCTTAATGATCATTGGATCCGTATATGAAACACCGGCATTTTGTAAGGCCGTGCTAATTAATGACGTATTCCATACAGATGCCGTTGTGTACTGCATATGCGGCAAACCCTTTATTTCCGTTTCCATCTTCTTCAACCCGCTTACCGCTTTTAAAATAATTGGGTCTGTCTTTGCATATCCGAGTGACAACAAAGCGAAAATCATCAAAAAGGTAGAACTGAAATAGCTGGAAAAGGTCCCATCCGGTTCAATTCGTGAAAGCATATACTGTGTTGCTTTCCGAAGAGCAAGCTGCTCCATATGTTCCGGAAAACCAATTAAATGGTTTACCCCTTGTTCTATTAGTGAAAACAGTTGTTGCCACTCATTTGAATTCCTGAATGTATTCAGTTCCTGAGTACCTAAGTTAGATAAATCCGGACTCATTTCACTTTTAAATTGCGATTTCCGATTAGCTAGAATCATTAATGGAACTATGTTGGCCCTGCCAAATACGGAAAAGCTATACAGATTAAGCGGGAATGATTTAGGAAGCAGAATCATTTCAATTG
>CALGSR010000423.1 GCA_937902115.1 uncultured Bacillus sp.
TTCACTATAACAATTCGGGAGAGGCGATTTTTTTCTGGGGGTGAAAAGAGCAGATAAAAAAATAAATTCAGACACTGCCTATAAAGACAGTGCCTGAACAATTATTCAATAAAAACTATTGAGATACTGCCCCGGCCTTTAAAACAGACTCACATTGAGCAATCCTTTCCTCCAACAGTTGTTTGATCGGACCAACTGTATTGGCAAAACATGTACCGGTTTCAATTTCCCTATCGATGGCTTTCGCAAGCTCTTGATCCCCGAATACATCAGAAATCCAGTTTCTTAGATTCGTAAAGTCGATGTAATTAATGGTTCCTCCCCCGCCTAGTGTCAAGAGACTTTTCGGAGAACCGAAATGCAGGAATACCGCAACTTCTTTTAGTCCTGTAATATATATTGGTGTTCCGCCTGACATCGCATGATATCTTGTCCCTATGATGTGCTGATCGAACTCGACTTCGCTAAGAAGTTTAGCTGCTAATTCTCCCTTCACTTCAGATAATCTATTCATATTATTTTCCCAACTTCCCTTGATTTTCGAGCTCATTTGCCACATGTCCCAGTCCTAATGCTTCTAATGTTTTTCGTTTAGGCCAGCCTGTTGCCGGATCCCAGCCTTCCAACTTAAAATATTCCGTCTTCCATTCTTCAAATTTATCTCTATCCAAGACCCTGCCCATTCCCATATCATACTTCCATTCACCATCTATTAACATTGGTGCAGGGTATGGGGATTCATTTTTAGCTTTATACACATAACCTGACAAAACTTCCATATTCCGATGTCTGCCTTGCAGGATATAAATAGCGCGGTCTAGGTTCCATATCTTTGTTCCCAGCTTCATACCATCTTCAAAGGTGATATTTTCTCCTGTCACAGCATTATAGAATACTGGCTCCGCATCGGGGGTAAAGCCTTTATAATCCTCTTGATTAAGGTTAATCAAATCAGGCCATGCCCAATCGCAATATCCAAGCGAGTTTTTCCAAAAGAGGTTATAGCTCTTCAGCCATGAAATCATTTTCGCTTTCGCTTCAGAATAGATATTCTCCTCACTATAGTCAATCATCGCCGGATCATTGTATGGAACCAGTGCCTTGGCTGTCATTGTTGCAACTTGTTCAGCGGACAAAAGTGGTTCTTCCCCAAGCAGCATTCCAATGAATGGAATCCAATGTACGTACCAATTAAGGCCATGGTCGTTAAAATCCCTGTCTCCTAAAATAGAGCAATAACTCCATTCTACTTCAATCCGCGGATCATAGTGCTCCGGGTAACCCCAAAAGGTTATACGCAGCAAGCCGGTTTCAATATCCTCCAAACGCCCCCATTTTTCAGCAGTTTGATAGAGTCCTTCAGCTAAATCTGCACCAATATCTTCCCGATAAGCGATTGCTTTTAAAGCCGCCTTCGTCCATTCTGAAGTTTTTCCAATTTGCTCAAATGGCAGATTGGAATCAACTTGTTTTCCAGAACCTAAAATGCCCATTTTGCTTAGATTCACCAGCCACGGAAGACCAACACTCAAAACAAAGTTGTTGATTCCCAAACGCTGCATTAATTCAACCGATTCTGCCTGGGAATCCGGACTTCCATCCAATCCCGCAGAGAATGCAATATCAACACAGGTGGATTCGTTTGTTCTGCCCGTTTCACTATTTCTGCGACAGTTGACAAAACATCCGACACAGCCCTTTGGTCTTGATTTTTCCTCGGATGCGAGGAAAAAGGCACCCGGGCCGGCAAAACCTGGGGCCCTGTATGAGAGATTCGTGAGTGCATAAGGCATACCAATTGCAGATAATTCCGTCGGATCCTCATGTGTGCTCTTTCTTAACGGTTTATCTACATCATATCTTCTTTTCTTTAATTCAGCGCGGGCTTCTAACAGTGTCCCCGGATCTGCCACTTCTACACTACCCGTACCAATAACACTGATCGCTTTTAAATTTTTTGAACCAAGAACAGCACCAAAGCCGCCCTGTCCGGCCCCATTTCCCGAACCATGAACTAAAGAGGCATATGTAACAAGGTTTTCACCTGCCGGACCGATAGCGACCACTGCCGGTTTTTGTGTTGTTCTGCCGGTGTCTCTTGAAATTCCAATCTCCGTCCATTTTCCAAAATTGGTACTAACCTCATTTTGAATCTCCACTTGGGTATCCCATGTGTCTTTCCCCCACAGGCCTTTTGCATCCCTTATTTCAACTTTATCATTACGGATATCAATCCACACTGGCTTACTGGCCTTGCCTTCGATCACAATTCCATCCCAGCCAGCAAATTTCAGCATCGCCGAGAATTGTCCGCCAAAATTGGAGCGGGTAAACCACCCTTTTGGATGAGCCTGCACCCCAATTCCCTGTACCTCTGTTCTACCGCCGGCAGCAGGTGCAATCGTGCCAACAAGAGGTGAGGTCATGAACGTGACAACGTTTCCTGGATCAAGTCCATCAATCGTCTTATCTTTGCACAGGTCCCAGAAGATAGCTGAACCCATTCCGTGGCCGCCGCCCCATTCCTTGTATTTTTCAGTTTTGATCGTAGATATTTCACGATTGGTTAAATTGATTCTTAGAATTCCACCGACATATCCGTTCATCTTATTACCCCTCTCATCTAGTTTTTTCCGTCTCTATTAGTCTGAGATAATACCTAGTCTGCTCCATTCCCTTGTCCGCAGGTTGACATCATAACCGGCATCTCCTGTTTGAATTGGAACTTCACTGGTAAAACTAATTGCATTCATCGGACACACGGATATACATGCCTGTTTGCCGTTCGGACCGCCCTTTTCCTTCATATGTGGAGTATTAATGCAAAGATCGCATTTCTGTGCATGTTTATCCTCATAATTCCAAATAATACGGCTTGGCGTATATGGGCAGGCTTCAATACATTTCTGACAGCCAATGCATTTTTCCTGATCAATCAGCCTGATATTGCCGTTTTTCTTATCTGCATGATTTGCATAGGTTGGACATACTTCTACACATGGAGCACTAGGGCATTGCCGGCACATATTAATCGAAATATCATTTGGAAAAGAGGCAAAATTATCCTGCAGGATTTGAATCCGTGATAAGGATGGGTTTGACCGACCTTCGTGAGCAAGTGAGCAAGCCATCATACAAGTCTCACATCCGGCACATTTCTTCATATCCACCACTAAATACCCTTCTGATGCAGCAAGCGCCACAACCCCATCACCTAAATCAATCCAACCTCCAACAAGTGCTCCAATTCCTAAAGCAGCAAGGGAAGAACTTCCGATTTTGAGGAAATCACGACGTGAAATTTCTTTATTACTCATGTTTCCACTCCTTTCGTTATTTGGTCCTGTTATTTATCCGAAGGATCATTGGCCATATGGTTTTGAATTTCTTCATACCATTTTTCATGGTGATGTTTGACATACTTTTCTGATACTTTGCCTGTTATCATGGAACGAAGCAGCGGCCATGAAGGAGGGATAATGGCTGCCGCAAAAACATGAGCCACGAGCATGAGAGCCATGTAGATGGCGAAAACTCCGTGCAAGAAGGTCATCGCCCCCATGAATCCTGCGGGCAGTGACCAAATATGGGCACCTGTTTTTACGATACCGGTAAGGGTGATTCCACTGATCCCAATAATCCACATTGGAAAAACAACCCGTTCCGCACACAAAAACTTCTCTTCCTTGGGTGCCTCTCCTCGGCGGAAAACCATCGCTGTGTAGTGCCCAATCATTCCCTTAAGGTCACCTTTTTTCGGCATCATATGTTTTAACTCGCCGGTAAAATAGTTCTTCGTGATATAAAAACTTGCCCCAAAAAAGAAAAACAAGATCCCGACAAAATGCATGTTTAAGGCAAAGCCAATATTCGCTGCCCCCTGCACAGTTCTAGGAATAAAAAGTGTTCCTAATACAAAACCTGTAATAATTAAAATGACAATTCCCAACGCATTTGACCAATGTTGGATAAACATTAGTTCATCATGCCGTTCCACTTTTCCATTCATAATTTTCTCCGCAGCGCTGCGATACTTTAAAGTTCCAAGAAATATCCCGATGAACACTGCTACAGGGAAAGCCACTGCAGATGTATCAAAAAGCAAATGATAAGTTTCAGTACCTGAGACTCCTACACGCAAAACAAACAATTTCGATGCTTCAAATGCCCAATACACCCTAGCAGCCAATACAGCCAATATTGCAATTGCGATCGGCAATCTAGTTTTCATCTTCATCACACCTTCCCAATTGAATAATTCTCTTTCAACTGGTTAAGAAGAATTAATCCTCAACCATTTTCTGTTATAATACTTTGGGCAATTCCTCCTTCTAAGCTGTCTTATCATGCTTTATTCCTTAGAAACTCAAAAAAATCATTATATCTAATATAATGACCAACAGCTTACAAGCAGGACAAAATATATCCCGCTCAATCAAACCATTGATCTTTATTAGAGCTGCCGAAGTATCTCCTTGAACCACCAAATTGATTTCTATGAACTTTATACAATAGGTATTGGGAAGCAATAGGATGCAAGTTATGTTTTACGGTTCATTACCACAAAGGGAAACCGCTTTCATAATACATTCAACAAAATTAGGTTGTTATAATAGTGACAAAATCAATGTAGCTTATTCTTAGGTGACTTTTATTACCATTCATTTTTTAAAAAATTCTTAATTCATTCACTTATTGTTCATGATTCATCTTTATGCCTATATCCTAATACGTAAATATTTTTGGCACAGCAACTTTTGTCACC
>CALGSR010000424.1 GCA_937902115.1 uncultured Bacillus sp.
AAAAAAAGGTTGCTTGAAATCCTTTAAGCTGTACTCATATTGAACAGCAAAAACCTGATTAAAGGCAATGAGGTTCCCGTTCTCATCCAACTTAATGACAGAATTCAGGAATTCTTGGATTTGAGGAGATGAATCAACTGAGGAATCATCAGGATATTGAAATGGTAATTTCATTTTCTTAAAGAGACCTTTCATAACCGACTGCCCTCCCCGAGGTGAAATTTATCTGTATTTGAATGCTGCTTTTCTGATGTTCTTTTTGGTTTGAGCGATGTTAATTGCATTTAAATAGTAATAAAGTAGTTCGATATAATTAGGAATTCTACTTTCGCAATACATACTATTTTACCATAATAAAATCAAGAGAATGTTTTTCAGATATTTCTGCCAACGTGCCTGGCGCCGAAAATGGACATTTGTCCTTGTGGAGTGAATGTGCGTAGTTTCGGGGTCTTATTTATCCAGAAATTACCTTGCAAATTAGAGAATTGTTCGTTTTACTAAGGCAGGGGAATGATGAGGAAATGTCGAATAATTAGGAGTTAACGCGTTTTGGCTCTTTGATGTAAGCAACTTTTTTTATCAGTTGCTTCAAACAGTGCATGACACTATGTATGTACCAGTCTTCTAAATCTTAATTTCTAGCCAACGGACAATAACAAGCAATCTTTCTTTTTACAAAAGGATCTAAAACTGCATGAGAAAGTGGGGGACTTTGTGATGAACATAGAAGAATACGAGAATGTGAAGTCGATTCATCGTGTGCCGGTGGCAAAGCTTCGTTCAGAATTTGATGCGAAGCAATTTTCTTTTGAAACGACGAACGATCTGGAAAAGATGGCAAAGGAAATGATTGGCCAAAGCAGGGCGGAACAGGCGATGGATTTTGGCTTAGCGGTCGAACAATCAGGCTATAACCTATTTGTCGTCGGACCATCCGGTACGGGGAGAATTACTTATACACAGGATAGTGTGGAAAGAATGGCGAAAGACCGTACTGTGCCGGATGACCAGTGCTATGTCTATAACTTTGACAATCCTGACAGGCCACTTGTCATTTCCCTTCCGGCCGGGAGCGGTATTCAATTTCAGCGTACAATGGAAACATTATTAATCGACATCCAGCGGGAAATACAGGCTACTTTTTCCGGCGAAGTCTATGAAAAAGGGAAAAGGACGATTCTCGAAAAATACCGTGCACAAGTCGCGGAAATCTGGGATGAGGCAGACGCCTTCGCAACAGATCTAAGCTTTAAAATTGAACGGACACCAACAGGCATCAATACGTATCCACTCCTCTTCGGCAAACCGATGGATCGCGCTGCCTTTGAAAATTTGACAGTTGAAAATAAAGAAATGATCAAAGCAAAAGAAAAGCAAATCGAAGGCAAGGTCCAGGAAACCGTTTATCAGATGGGAAAAATAAACGAAGATCTGCGCAAGGCGATGGAGCAATTTATGCGGGAAACGTCTGCCAAAGCTATTGAAGGTCTTTTCCTCCCGATAAAAGAAGCCTACCAAGAGAATGAAAAGGTATTGGCCTATTTAGAAGCCTATTTATATGATGCAGTTGAGCACTTTTCTATCTTTCTTCCGGAAGATGAAAGTGATTCCGATGAAAATATTATGCGTTCCTTAGTCGGCTCAAAGGAGCAGCAGCTTCACCGTTACACAGTTAACCTATTTGTGAATAATAAAAATTTGACAGGCGCCCCGGTTATTTATGAAACCAATCCAACCTACCAAAATTTATTCGGAAAGATTGAATATCACGGCTCCTTTGGCAGCTATATGACCGATTTTACTTTTATTAAGTCAGGCGTCCTGCACCAGGCAAACGGAGGCTATTTAATTTTGCAGGCTACTGAATTATTGCAGCAGCCCTATGCCTGGAATCTGTTAAAAAGAGCCCTGCAAACGGAAAAAATCTCGATTGAAAATCCATACGAGGACCGCAGTCTTTTTCCAACATCCGGATTGAAGCCTGAGCCAATTCCGTTAAATATCAAAGTCATCATTATTGGTTCTTACTATTTATATGACTTGCTTTCTTCTGTCGACGAAGATTTCCATAAATTATTTAAAGTCAAAGTTGAATTTAATACCGTCATGGATAAAAATGTGGAAAACAGCCGTAAGATGGCCTATTTTGTGAAAAATTACGCCGAGCAGGAAGGGCTTCTGCCATTCCATCGCAGCGCCGTTTCCAAGGTCATTGACTACAGCTCCCGACTTGTCGAGGAACAGTCCAAGCTGTCCACTCGTTTTCAGGACATTACAAAGGTCCTCGTAGAATCCAGCTTCTGGGCGAAAAAGGAAAATGCTGAAGTCGTCGACGATAAACATATTGTCAAGGCGCTCACAGAACAATTCAACCGTTCCAACCATATTTCTGAGCAGTACCGGGAAATGATCAGCAAAGGGACAATCATGGTTGACACTGACGGTTTCCGTGTCGGTCAAATTAACGGCCTGGCTGTCATGGGAACAAGGGACTCTGTATTCGGCATTCCAACGAAAATCACGGCACAAACCTTCGTTGGTAAGAGCGGCATTATGAATATCGAAAGAGAAACAGCGATGAGCGGCCAGATCCACAACAAAGGCATGCTGATTCTTACTGGTTTTCTTTCAGGCGAATTTGCAAAAAATAAACCAATCCCGCTCTCAGCAAGTATCACCTTCGAGCAAACGTACAACCCGATCGATGGAGACAGCGCGTCCTCTACCGAACTCTATGTACTGCTCTCTTCCCTGTCCGATGTACCGATCAACCAAGGGATTGCCGTGACAGGCTCCGTCAACCAGTGGGGTGAAATCCAGCCAATCGGCGGCGTCAATGAAAAAATTGAAGGCTTCTATCATATTTGCAAAGAAAAAGGTCTGACCGGAAAACAAGGGGTCATCATTCCGAAGCAAAATGTACAAAATCTGATGCTTGATCAAGAAGTCATTGAGGACGTTAAAAAAGGAGTGTTCCATATCTGGGAAGTCGGCCATATTG
>CALGSR010000425.1 GCA_937902115.1 uncultured Bacillus sp.
ATAGTCTCTCTTCTTTCGCAAGGCGCTTGCGCATTTCTTAAAAGGAGGCTTTTAGACGATGAAATTTGCTATCACATCAAGAGGAGATTCCAATTCAACTTCACTAGTGTACAGGATAAAAGAGTATTTAATTGATTTTTCTTTGACTTATGACGAAGATCATCCTGATATTGTGATATCTGTTGGCGGGGATGGGACACTGCTATATGCCTTTCATCGTTATAGCAGCCGTTTAGATAAGACCGCATTTGTTGGAATACATACTGGACATTTAGGATTCTATGCAGACTGGGTTCCGGAAGAGATAGAGAAACTTGTTATTGCCATTGCGAAAACTCCTTACCAGATAGTGGAATATCCACTTCTTGAAGTGATCATCCGCTATAAAAACGATGCTAAGGAATCAAAATACCTGGCATTAAATGAGTCTGCCGTCAAAAGCAATGAGGGAACCCTTGTGATGGATGTAGAAATTGGCGGTCAGCATTTTGAGCGTTTTCGCGGGGATGGTTTATGTATGTCAACGCCATCTGGAAGCACCGCTTATAATAAAGCATTGGGCGGAGCCATCATCCATCCTTCAATTTCCGCGATTCAATTGGCTGAAATTGCCTCCATTAATAATCGGGTTTTTCGTACAATCGGCTCACCGCTTATTCTTCCGTCACATCATACTTGCATATTGAAGACAGTCAGTCACAATAATGTTTATGTCACTGTTGATCATCTGAATGTCCTTCATAAGGATGTGAAGGACATTCAATACAGAGTTTCTGAGCAGCGAATCCGATTTGCCCGTTTTCGCTCCTTTCCATTTTGGAAAAGGGTGCATGATTCGTTTATATCATCTGATTGATTGGGAAAAAGAGATTTGTTACTTTATGGGATAGGGGCCATACAGAATGTCGCAATTTTCATTACAGTGGAAGATAAATTCTCAGAATACAGGGAAATGGGTTCGGGAATTTTTGCAAGAACAGCATATATCAAAGAGGGCCTTAACTGATATTAAGTTCAAGGGCGGCCGTATCATGGTCAATAACGAGGATGTTACGGTTCGTTATCCGCTCCGACAGGGAGATCAACTGGTTGTTCATTTTCCTGTTGAAGAGCCGAGCGCAGGGATTAAAGGCGAAGAGATTCCACTTGATATTATTTATGAGGATGAATGTACTATCGTTGTGATGAAACCGGCGGGGATGAATACCATTCCATCGCGGGAGCATCCGGGCGGCAGTCTTGCCAATGCTCTGATCGGCTATTATGAGCGAATTGGTCTAAACGCCACCGTACATATTGTTACACGGCTTGACCGGGATACATCGGGAATTGTGTTAGTTGCAAAACACCGCCATATTCATCATTTGTTGAGTGAACAGCAACGAATGGGGACGATCGAAAGGAAATATGAAGCATTTGCCCATGGATTATTTTTAGAATCAGAAGGAAGAATTGAAGCATCGATTGGAAGAAAAAATGACAGCATTATCGAACGCGTTGTTTGCGAGGACGGTCAATATGCAGTGACTAATTTTAGAGTTAAAAAAAGTTTTACACAGTTTACTTGGCTTGAGCTTCAATTGGAAACAGGCCGGACACATCAAATTCGTGTACATCTTTCATATATCGGACATCCATTGCTGGGGGATGATTTATATGGAGGCAATCTCGACCAGATGGAGAGACAGGCGCTGCATTGCAGGAAAATTTCATTTGTTCATCCTTTTCGGCAGAAAAGGCTGGAATTTACTGCAGATTTACCTTGGGATATGAAAGAGTTATTGCTGGATGCTTCACAAATAGAGTGAAACTTCCATCAGTGAGAGATGAGAAACATCTTTTACTGCTGGAAGTTTCATTTGATCATGGCATCGCTTTTTCAAGTTCACGAAACTTTTCTGCTGCATATGGCATTGTAGAAGGAACCGAAACGATTTCGAATTCAGGAAATCGAAGAGAAGATAGTTTTCCGCCAAAAACTGCACCTGTATCAATATTGTAGGTTTTTCCTACTGTTCTTACTTCACTTACCGGTGTGTGACCATAGACAACGTAAGGAGCACCTTTATAATTTTGAGCCCAATCTCTTCGAACGGGTGATCCATCCGGATGTTTTTCACCTGTAATATCGCCATATAAAACGAATGTTTTGACTCGAGAGTTTTGTTTTCCAATCAATTCTTCACTGATTCCGGCGTGGGCAATGACAAGTTTGCCCTCAGCAAGTACGTGGTAGAGCGGAGCATTTTCATAAAGCTGTATAAATGACTTTCTTACCCGTTGCTGTTCCTTTTTATCAAGTGCTTCAAATTCTGCCGCAGTTGTCTCTAGTCCGTGAGTAATTTGCACCTTATTGCCGAGAAAGTAACGGTATAGTTTATTGCAATGATTTCCTGGGACGTAATAGGCCAAATCCTTTTGAATGAGACGGTAGATGGTATTCACCATTTTTAATGATTGGGGACCGCGATCGGTTATATCTCCGACAAAGGCCAGTTTTCTTCCCTCAGGGGAAACAGGTATATCTTGTTTCCATTGGTATCCCAGCTTAATTGTTAATTCATGAAATTCATGAAAACATCCATGAATATCACCGATAATATCTAGTTTCATGTTCCTTACTCCTTTTATAATCATGACTAAGTCTATAAAAAATTGATTAAATTGTGGCAAACTTCCTACTTTTATGATAAAAGGTAAATAGATATTTGCTTGTATTTCTGATTATCATGTGTAATATACGCTATTTATATCATATAAATCTCTATGATCGCTTAATTGTAACAGAGACGAAGAACTATGTTGAAGAGTTGCAACTGGAATTGCTGCTATCCAAAATATTAATTTTATTCACAATCCTTTTCTTTTTTAACAATTTATTGTAATGTTAGTACTAGGTACTAATATCTTGTAGTAATTACGGAGGTTAATGAAATGACTTTAAGTTTAGCCGGTAAAACATTTGTCGTTATGGGAGTAGCCAATAAACGAAGCATTGCTTGGGGAATCGCACGTTCTTTACACAATTCCGGGGCAAGCTTGATTTTTACATATGCAGGTGAACGCTTAGAAAAGAGTGTTCGCGAGCTTGCGGCATCATTAGAGGGCAGCAATTCACTTGTATTGCCTTGTGATGTGACAAACGATGACGAAATAACAAAATGTTTTAATGAAATAAAAGAAAAAGTGGGAATCATTCATGGGTTTGCCCATTGTATAGCCTTTGCCAACAAAGAAGAACTTACCGGTGAGTATATGAATACCACTCGTGACGGTTTTTTATTGGCGCAAAATATCAGCTCTTACTCATTAACAGCGGTGGCAAAAGAAGCTCGGGCTTTAATGACAGAGGGTGGAAGTATTGTAACAATGACTTATCTTGGCGGTGAACGAGTCATGCCTAATTACAATGTAATGGGTGTTGCAAAAGCTTCCCTTGAAGCAAGTGTGAAATATTTGGCCGCAGACTTAGGGAAAGATGGAATTCGTGTGAATTCGATTTCAGCAGGACCGATCCGTACTCTTTCTGCGAAAGGAATAGGCGATTTTAATGCAGCTCTCAATATCATTGAGGAAAGAGCTCCATTACGTAGAACAACTACTCCAGAGGAAGTTGGCGATACTGCAGCGTTCTTATTTAGTGATATGGCACGAGGAATCACCGGAGAAAATATCCATGTAGACTCTGGATATCATATCATAGGCTAATCCAATCATTCGTATTTTTCAAAAGCCCATTTTCTGTAAAGGAAAATGGGTTTTTTGTGTTGTTTTAATCTTTCAAGATAAACTTTTACAGTGAAAACTGCATATACATATAGGTGAATTGCCTGGAAGGAGGCCGGAGAATTGAATACAAAGAAATCACCTGAACCGTTGTTCTATATCCAGCAGCCGGAATTGGAATTTCCGAAATTGGAGATGCAGGAAGTTTTTATGTCGAAGAAAACAGATGGGAAATGTCAATTATGCAATATCATCAAAAAATCAGTTCATGACGGGCAGAGCAATTGGAGTTATTTAGAGGAAACAGATGCCGCAGTTTCAAAGATGATACCCTTAAATGAGACAGATTCACTCCTTGAACGGAATTCAAATGAAAGGATAGAAAGACAAGAGAAAGAGCCACTGGATTTGAATTATGACCATGATGCACTTCAGGAGATGATCGCACAATACGAGATGAAACGACAGTTTGAAACCGATACAAGACCACTATCTTCTAACAAAAATCATCCCCTTTCTTTGAAAAGAGCAAAGACTTTTAAAGAAATGGTTATTGATGAAAAACTCGAATATCTAATCCGTTTCCCAAAGCCGCTTCCGCCTGTCCCGTGTATATTTACTGCTGGGAATCGCACGATTAGAGGCTTTTTAATGTCAAACAATGAACGGAAAATCGATATTAAAACATTCGATAAGACTGTACTTACCATTCCGATTTACGAATTGAAAGATATTCAAATGATAGGCATGAACTAACAATCGAAAGGTATGATCATACAAGTTTTTTCATTTATTTTCAAGTCTAGAAAAGAGTGAGGTGAGAATGGTTGGACCTTAGCTTTCTTGAAATACTTTTATTAGGTCTTGCTTGTTTTCGTTTGACAAGGCTTTTGGTTTATGACCGAATAACATCGTTTATTCGTAACTGGTTTTTAGAAGAAATGGAAGAAGTAGATCAATCAGGCCAAAAGGAAATTTATCTTGTTCCCAAAAAAGGCGTAATAAAGGGTTTCTTTGGGGAATTGTTAAGTTGTTATTGGTGTACCGGTGTATGGTCAGCTATTGTAATATGTGCTTTTTATTATTTTATTCCCCTCTATTCAGAACCTGTTGTTCTAGTTTTGGCGGTTGCGGGAATTGGAGCATTATTTGAAACAATTGTACAAAAAATCATGCTTTAGAACAGTATCTGTTTATCAGATGCTGTTTTTTTTGTGTGAAAAAAGTGGGAATAAATGCTGTAGTAATAATTTGTTTTGTTAAGCAGAAAATATAGGTACAACAATTATTCAATAGTTATGTTTTTACAGAGGGAGGGTTGTCAGTGAAAAAAATACAAGTGGTGTTTTATATTTATATACTGCTTGGTGTAATAGCGATCATGGCAGGCTGTAACGCTCATAATTCAGCGGAAAAGGATACGCATTTGGCCCTTATTAAAAAAACGGACCCGAATCCGGTGACATTAGTATCTCATAATAAAAAGGAAAAATCAGTTTCGGATTTAGAGAAACACCTTGAGTCCTTCGAGGAGATATATGATGTGGCGGTGATTAGGGGTAAAAAGGAAACGTTGATTGTTTATAAGGTAAAACATATGCAGCGATTCAATATGAAAGGTATTGAGAAGAAAATTAATTCAATGCTCGAGAAAAGATATCCAGATGAAAAATTTATTGTCTCCAGTGATTATAAAATATTTTTGGAGGCGATTAAATTGGGCGAAAAAATGAAGGATCCTCATTACTCGAAGAAAAAGGCGCATGAAGAATTTGAACAAATAATCCAATTGAAAAAAGAATCAGCATAGGAAAGGTGATGAATGATGGGGAACAAACAAAAACAAACTAAAACTCCGGAACAGCAGCATTATGAACAGCTGCAACAAAAACATGAAATAAAACGGCCTGTATTAAAAAATTGTATAAAGGCTTTTTTTGTCGGCGGGTTTATTTGTACAATCGGGCAGGCAATTTGCTTTTTTTTTATCTATTTTTTTAATTTTACAGAGCAAACAGCAGGAAATCCAACAGTGGCTACGCTAATTTTTGTTTCCATGCTGTTAACAGGCTTCGGCGTCTATGATCGCATTGGTCAATTTAGCGGTGCGGGCAGTGCGGTGCCCATCACGGGCTTTGGCAATGCGGTCATTTCCGCAGCGATTGAACATCGAACGGAAGGGTTTGTATTAGGTGTAGGAGGAAATATGTTCAAATTAGCAGGTTCTGTTATTTTGTTTGGTGTTTTCTCCGCGTTTGTTGTTGCTTTAATTAAAACCACTCTCCAAATACTGGGGGTTATCTAATGCTTGTCGGGAAACAATCATGGATATTTAAGAACAAACCTGTCATTGCCGCAACAGGAGTCACAGGAGGCCCTTTTGAGGCGAATGGCAAACTGGCAGATGATTTTGATATTCTTCATGATGATTTATGGATGGGGCTTGATTCTTATGAAAAAGCGAATAGAAAGCTGTTGGAGGAAGCAATTCAGGCTGTTATCCACAAGGGGAATATAGAAAAAGAGGATATTCAATTTCTGATCGCCGGTGATTTAATTAACCAAATTACCCCTACAAGTTTCGCTGCTAGAACGGCACAGATCCCATATTTCGGAATCTTTGGGGCCTGCTCTACTTCCATGGAGGGTCTGGCGCTAGCATCATTTATCATCAATTATAACGGGGCAAAAAAGATTGTTACAGGGGCGTCAAGTCATAATGCCGCTACAGAAAAGCAATTTCGCTATCCTACAGAATACGGAGGACAAAAGCCGCCAACTGCGCAATGGACGGTAACTGGTGCGGGAGTTGCTTTAGTCACGGAGAATAACAATCAGGAAAATCTTCCTTTTACAACATCTGCGACGATAGGAAGAGTTGTCGATATGGGGTTAAGTGATCCATTTAATATGGGTGGAGCAATGGCCCCGGCAGCGGCGGATACGATTTTGGCCCACTTTAAAGATTTGCAGCGTGATCCTTCTTACTATGACTTGATTGTGACAGGGGATCTGGCTAAAATCGGCCGGGAAACGGTGCTGGATTTATTACAAAATAGTGGCTTGAAAATTGTGCCTGAGCGCTTTTTAGATTGCGGTTTATTGATTTATAAAGAGGAGCAGCCGGTACAATCCGGAGCAAGCGGTGCCGGATGCTCGGCAACGGTTCTATACGGTCACTTATTGAATCAAATGAAACAGGGGGTATATAAAAGAATACTTGTTGTGGCAACGGGTGCGCTGCTGTCACCACTCAGCTTTCAGCAAAAGGAAAGCATACCTTGTATTGCCCATGCGGTTTCCATTGAAATGAAGTAATTGAGAAGGGGGAAGAAGGATGCTGGCGATGTTTTTTTGGGCATTTGTTGTTGGAGGATTATTTTGTGTCGTTGGGCAATTGTTATTTGATGTAGCTAAACTAACTCCCGGCCATACATTAAGTTTGATGGTGGCATTTGGAGCAATTCTCAATTGTGTTGGACTGTATGTACCGTTAGTTGATTTTGCCGGAGCAGGTGCAACGGTTCCGATTACCAGCTTTGGAAATTCACTTGTTCACGGGGCGCTTCAAGAAGCAGAGAACCATGGGCTAGTAGGGGTATTAACCGGGATGTTTGAGGTGACTAGTGCAGGTATTTCCGCAGCGATTGTGTTTGCTTTTATTGGAGCGTTATTATTCCGGCCTAAAGGATAATAATCTCCGGAAATGAATCCTCCAAGTTCGTAAGGGAGGGTTTTTTTTATCGTTCGATCATAAAGCTTGCTTCACCAATATAAGCCCATTTAGGCATTGTTAAAGTTTCTCCTACTTTTCCCTTTTACATATGTTAGTAGAGACTAAAAAGAGAAATGGGGTGAAGGGTTTATGTTCGGATGCGGCGGATATGGCTATGGCGGATACGGCTATGGCGGTGGTTACGGTGGCAGCACATTCGTATTAATTGTTGTGTTGTTCATTCTGTTGATTATTGTTGGTGCAAGTTTCTATAATTAATTTATTGAAAATGAAGGAGAGGGCTCACGCGGGGCTGCTCTCCTTCTGTATATAAACTCCTTATTTCATTTTCACGTTTTTAGTACTTCCTCATAAAATGTAAAGGATTAAGAAGGAGGAGTTACTTCGAAATGGAAAATAACTTTTTTAAAAACGTAGAGAAGAAAACCGGTGTGAATATGAAGGATGTTTTTGAACTGGCCAACTCATTGCAAAATGCGAATTTTAAAGATGAAAAGACCGTTCGTAATGTCATTCGCCGCGTATCACAAATTGCGAACAAACCTGTTTCCAAAGACATGGAGGAACAAATTGTAAAATCGATCGTGAATGATGGCAAGCAGCTCGACTTTAGTACTATTTCGCAAATGATCAATAAAAAATAACCAGATATAAGGCTGCCCCTGCTAGAGGCAGCTTGTTTTCTTTTATGAACCGATAGAAATCATTTCTTCGACTTATAACTTTAGCGTATATCTGTTAAAAATCGTGATTTATGGCTTTTCTTACCGCGCCAATGCTGTGGGAGAGAGATAAAAAGCTCATCCATCGCTCTTGTTACCGCAACATAAAACAGCCGTCTTTCTTCCTCAAGCGGTGCGCTGTCCCCAGAACGGTAAGATTCCAAAGCATAGTCATGCGGGATGCTGCCATCAACAGCACCGATTAGATAAACCGTTTTGTATTCCAAGCCTTTCGCCCGATGAATCGTACTTAATGTAATCGCATTCCTTCGTTGTTTGCTTTGCAATTTCATTTCCTTATTCATGGCAGTCATGTGCTCAGCATGTTCCAGAAATTCGTGAATGGTGGTAAAGTTCTTCGCTGCTACCTTCAAATCACGAATATCATCAGATCCCTTTTCCCAGCGATTCCCTTCATTGCCCCGTTTTTTCAAAAAATCTTGAAAGCCGAGTTCTTTATCAACCTTTTCAATTGCGGTTGAAGGAGACAATTTAGAGAGTGAACGGATCACAGGCGGGAGTTTTTTTAATTTGCGTTCCTGAAAAGAAAAGCCTGTCTTCATCGTGCTTAAACTCTCTAGCAGTGTGCGATCACTCAGGATACTGTCCGCTTTTAGGTCACGAAGCCCCGATTGCTTAACAAACAGCGCTGGGAGGATATTTGTGATTGCCTTTTGATCTTCTTCATCTAAGGAGAGTTTTAAAAAGGATAGCATGCTTCTAACGATAAAGCGCTCATAAAAGGATTCAATATCCTGCTCAATCCTAAATGGAAGACTGGAGTTTGCTAGTCTTTCAAATACAGCCCTGCTTGCTGTATTGGTGCGGAATAAAATCGCGAAGTCATCCGGATTAGCACCATTGGTAATTTTTTCACTCATATCGGTGACAATCATTGTTGCTTCTTCCTCCTCGTTGTCAGGGAAGAATAACACAGGAGCTTGCTGTGTGTTAAATTGAGCACGCATTTGTTTAGGGCGGCGTTTTTTATTTTGCCCAATGATTTTGTTAGCCGTTGCTACGATATTATGAGAAGAACGGTAATTTTCATCTAATATGACAACATCTGCCTGAGGAAAATCCTTTTCAAAGTCAAGTAAATAGCGCGGGTCACTGCCACGAAACGAATAAATTGATTGATCATCGTCTCCGACCGCACATACATTTTTGGTACGGGCCGATAGCAGCTTTATTAATTCATATTGTGCTTTGTTCACGTCCTGAAATTCATCAATCAGAAAATGGTCGAACCGCTCTTGGTAACGCTCGAGCAGTGTGGGCTGATCCTGAAATAATTCGATGCAGCCTGTAAGCATATCATCGAAATCAAATAATGCATGAATTGATTTATGCTTCTCATATTTTTTATAAAGAAGAGATGTCTTTTCTTCCCAATCCGAATCAGCTTTTACTTGATTTGGTATGATAAGGGAATTTTTCCAAAAGCCAATTTGTTGTAAGGCTGCATCATAGGCAAATTCTTTATCGTCCAGGCCCAATTCTTTGCCTGCTTCTTTTAAGATTTGCCCACGCATCCATTCTTTACTTAATAGTTTCTTGCCATCCCATTTTTCTGGATTGTGATGAATGAGAATCCGGTAAAAGATGCTGTAATAAGACGTTTGATTTGTGCAGGCGACATATAGGGATATGCCAGCAGCCTTGCTTTCATTTCGTTCGCAGCTTTGGCGGTAAATGTAACGAGCATAATCCGGTTCGGCTCGCATTTTTCCTCTGCGATCAGAAAGGCGGTTCTAGCGGTAAGAACCCTCGTTTTCCCACTCCCTGCCCCAGCAATAACGAGCAAAGCACCATTTGGATGAACAACTGCCTTTGCTTGATTTTCATCCAAATAAACATCAGCTTTTTGCAGTGCTTCAACATAAGCTGAGTTTTGTTTGTTCATTTGATTCTTTCTTATAGTAAATGAAGGGATCTGTTTGATCGGCTGCATTGAGCGAAAGTAATGAATTTCGGGCTTTGAAGCGGTGATGACCCTGGATTGGGGCAAGTGAAACCCGTTAATTTCCCGGGTGATTTTTTCCTCGAATGGTTTGGAATAGTCAATTTCCGGATCTGAACAAAGCGAATCTTTGGTAAATGCATGCTGGAAGTGGGGTTCTGACGTGATTCCCAAAATCAATTTCACTGGTTCAGAGCATACCGGACAAGTTAATATGCCTTTCCTTCCCTCGTCATATAGACGCTGGTAAGATGAACGATCTATTTTATCCAGTTGGATCCATTCGTTTCCTTTTTTAGCTGTTTTCATTCTATTAATTCATCCTCTTATAGTTCTATAAAAATTAGACAATCTTAATCATATCAAAAAATGCAAGTATGAGAAAGGAATGCTAAGCAGGTGAAAATTAAAACTTCGGCGAGGCAATCTGTCATAAAATGTTTTTCATCATTGATTGATGTGGAATTCCTGCCTCATAAAACTCATCTGATATAATGTCATAGCCTAAATGACTGTAAAAGGGAATGGCATGTTTCTGAGCATTCAGCTTTAATTTTTGAATTCCATTATTATTAGCATATTCTTCAATTTTGTTCATAAGCGCTGCACCAGCACCGCTTCCTCTTTGCTCATTCAGAACACAAATCCTTTCAACCTTGCCATATCCCTCTAGAATCCGCAATCGGCCTGCACCAGCGGGTACGTTATCCACGTACAGAATAAAATGAATGGCTTCCTTTTCTAGTTCATCGATTTCTATTTCGGGTGCTACATGCTGTTCCTCAACAAATACTTTCCGTCTAATCGAAAATGCCTCGTTTAATTGCTGTTCATTATTTACGATTTGTACAAGGATAGAGTTTACGTCCATTTTCAAGCTTCCTTTCTGAGATGAAATGTTCAAATACAATTAGTTTATTTTACATGAAAACAGGCCAATTGTAATGAGCTTTACAGTATCAATCTAATTTCAGATACTGTAAAGCTTTGGGTAGCCCTTTTTGTTCTAGGGAAAAACTTTTTGTTTCAGTTGTTTTCGTATAGGGTATTTTTTTCTTTTGTGCACAAACTAGAACAGATTAAAAAGGAGGAGGTTGACGATGGATAAAAAGAAGTTGTTTGATCCAGAGACAAATGAAGCAAATCTAAAGTTGAATGCGGAGCTGGATGATGCTGATAATATTCCATTTGCTATTGGCGGTGGTGAAATTAATTCTGCAACAGGAGCCAATATTAATATTGCGGAAGCGTTGGAAGGAAACCATGGTCTTGGAGAAAACATAGTGGACGGTTTACTCCCAACATACATGACCAACGATGCCCCGGCCATTAGAGTAACGGGTAATAAGAAATAAATAAGAGAAGGCTGACCCGCATAAGGGTCAGCCTTCTCTTAGATTAATCCATCATTCTTGTCGTTCTTCGCTTTGTTTCGTTTATTGCCCTTGCTGTTATCGCCGCTGATAGGAACCTCTCCATGCGCCTTTGGTGAATTTTGATTGCTGCTTCCTCTGTTGAACTTTTTTGTCATACATAACTCTCCTTTCATGTTGAACAACAATAGTTTGCCACATTCTACAGAAGCTTATGAACATCTATATTTAGTTACTTAAGCTAAAAGAAAAGAATAATCATGGAAGCTGTGAATCTAAAATATGCAAAAATACAAATTTTTAATTTAATTCATTAAACATAGTTGACTCATATGAATAATGAGTATAGAATGATGAGTAACAAAAGAATATAAAGATGCTGATCAGACAACTGAAGGCACACAACTATAAACATGGTGAATGATCTTTGAAATCACTCTGTCTATCTCGTTGTGTGCCTTTTTGTTATGGTCAAATTTATTAAATTGGAGGAACTTCAAATGGAACCTATCAAAAAACATCGCTTTTTCAAAGCAGCTGCAGTTTTAGTCTCTTCGTTTGTCTTGCTGACAGGATGCTCTTCAGAAACAACAGGTAGTGAAAGCAGTGAGGGAAAGAAGGGAAATAAGCAGGAAACGGTTGAGCTGTTGAATGTTTCCTATGATCCAACGCGTGAATTATATGATGAATTCAACAAAGAATTTGCGGCGTATTGGAAGGAGGAAACTGGTCAGACCGTGACCATCAAGCAATCTCACGGTGGTTCAGGAAGCCAGGCTCGTTCAGTAATCGATGGCTTGGAGGCAGATGTCGTTACATTAGCACTTGCCTATGATATTGCTGCGATTGGAGAGGAGACAGGGCTAATCTCAGAGGATTGGCAGCAGGATTTTGGGCAAAATTCGACCCCTTATACATCGACAATGGTATTCCTTGTCCGCAAAGGAAATCCTAAAGGAATTAAAGATTGGGATGACCTAATAAAAGAGGACGTATCGGTCATCACACCAAATCCGAAAACATCCGGCGGTGCGCGCTGGAATTACTTAGCTGCCTATGGTTATGCCTTGAAGCAAAATAACAATGATGACGCAAAAGCAAAAGAATTTGTGAAAAAGCTATATGGGAATGTTGAAGTGCTGGATTCAGGCGCCCGCGGCTCAACGACAACCTTCGTTGAAAAAGGGATTGGCGATGTGTTAATAGCCTGGGAAAATGAAGCTCTTTTATCACTCAAAGAATTAGGTGAAGATGAGTTTGAAATTATTGCACCATCTGTCAGTATCTTGGCGGAACCGCCGGTAGCGATTGTCGATGAAGTTGTAGACCGAAAAGGCACAAGAGAAGTAGCTGAAGCATACTTGGAATATTTGTATACGGAAAAAGGACAGGAAATTGCTGCGCAAAATTACTACCGTCCGCGTAATGAAAAAGTAGCGGAAAAGTATGCTTCCCAATTTCCGCAGGTTGAATTATTTACGATTGACGAAGTGTTTGGCGGCTGGGGCAAAGCGCAGGAAACACACTTTAGCGATGGCGGAGTATTTGACGCTATTTATCAGTAATGTCCAGGTATAGAAGGAAAATATGATAGTTTCTTAGAATTTAGCAGGTGCTTGTTTCTGATGATATAACTGTCAGCTGATGTTCTTGTCAGAGCAGGTGCCTTGCGCTTTTCTAATGAGGAGTAGGATAAACATGAAAAGCAGGAAAAAACGGGTTCTCCCGGGTTTCGGTTTGTCGCTCGGGTTTACAACACTTTATATGAGTTTATTAGTCTTAATTCCAATTTCCATGGTCTTTATTGAAACATCTCAACTAGGCTGGGTGAAGTTCTTTGAAATTGTCACAAGTGAAAGGGTCGTTCATTCTTATAAAATTAGTTTTGCAACGGCTTTTGCTGCAGCAGCTGTCAATGCTATTTTCGGATTATTAGTGGCCTGGGTCTTTGTCCGTTATTCATTCCCTGGTAAACGAATATTGGATGCGTTAATTGATTTACCTTTTGCACTGCCTACAGCTGTCGCAGGAATTACTCTGACAACGCTGTATTCAACAAATGGCTGGATTGGCCAATTGTTAGAACCACTAAATATTAAAGTAGCTTTTACACCGCTTGGTATTTCTCTTGCCCTTGCTTTTATCGGGTTGCCGTTTGTTGTTCGTATGGTGCAGCCTGTTCTGCAAAATATCGAAAAGGAAGTCGAAGAGGCAGCATCCAGCTTAGGGGCATCAAGGGCGCAAATCTTTCTGAAGGTGATTTTCCCACAATTGCTCCCTGCACTGTTATCCGGGTTTTCCTTGGCATTTGCCCGGGGGCTTGGTGAATATGGGTCTGTTGTTTTTATAGCCGGGAATATGCCGATGAAAACGGAGATTGCTCCGTTAATGATTATGACAA
>CALGSR010000426.1 GCA_937902115.1 uncultured Bacillus sp.
GGAGCTAGTACCGCAAATGGGGCCGGGTCATTTACTCCTACCATGCCATACTCAAGCTTTTCGGAAACGCGATGCACTCTTGACAGATCATTTGTGTAAAAATAAGAAGCCAGTCCATACTCGATGTTATTCGCCTTTGCGATAACCTCATCCTCATCATGAAAACGAATTAATGGGGCGACAGGACCAAATGTTTCTTCATAGGTAATTTTCATCTCTTCGGTTACCTCTGCTAATATTGTTGGAGCATAAAAATAGCCATCACTGTATTCATTTTCAGTTAATGCTTGACCGCCGCAAAGAATGTCTGCCCCTAACGCTTGCGCATCCATGACATGATCATGTGTTTTATCAACACCTTCTTGGTTCACCAATGGACCTAACTGGGTATTTTCATCTAAGCCATCACCAATTCTCATTGATGACACTTTATCCGCAAAACGGCGGGCAAATGTGTCATAAATCGAATCATGGACGTAAATACGATTCGTACACACGCATTGCTGACCCGTTGATGAAAACTTACTGCTAATCGCGCCTTCAATCGCAAGGTCGATATCTGCATCCTCAAATACGATAAACGGAGCGTGTCCGCCAAGCTCCATCGATACACGTTTGACCGTATCAGCTGATTGACGAATTAATGTCTTACCCACTTCTGTAGAGCCCGTGAATGTAATTTTACGAACTGTGTCACTCGCCATCAGTTCTCCGACAATTTCAGAAGAATTCCCAATGACAAGGTTCACAACACCCTCAGGCAGACCCGCTTCGTCAAAAATTTTGAAAAGCTCCACGGATGATAATGGCGTCTCACGGGAAGGGCGCAATATAACCGTACAGCCAACAGCTAGTGCAGGACCTAATTTTCTTGCACTCATGGATAACGGAAAATTCCATGGCGTGATCGCCCCAACCACTCCAATGGGCTGCTTTAAAACAGAAATTCTTTTATTTGGAGCAGATGCGGGGATGATATCCCCATAAATACGGCGTGCTTCTTCCGCATACCATTTAAAGAAAGCAATCGTACTTCCTACTTCATAACGAGCATTATGAATCGTCTTCCCCATTTCTTTCGTAATCGTTCGGGCAAGGTGCTCTTTCTTTTCTGTTAAAAGATCAACCACTTTATGCAGGTAAGCAGCACGCTGTTCTCCAGTCAATCCAGACCACACCGGAAAAGCATTTTTAGCAGCCTCTATCGCTTGTTTCGTTTCTTCTTTTCCAACTAAGAAAACACGATCAACTACTTGACCATTCGCAGGGTTTTTGATTTCTAATGTTTGTTCTGTTTCTAGCCATTTTCCATTAATATACATTAGTGTGCCAATTCTCCTTCTTCTTGGTATAGTGGTAACACCTGATGGTAGATTTTCATAACGTCCTCTTTGAATACTTTTCGCGGATTATTTGGAATAGTCCCTTTATCTTCCATGGCATCATGGGCTAAACGATCGACCATTTCCTGTGTAAATTGGATGCCTAAAACGCTAAAATCCTTTGGTATATTCAGTGATTCGTTAAAATCATCTAGTAAGTCTACTAGTTTCTCCGCGGCACCTTTATCATTTGTGAACGCTAAAGAAGGATCAAAAATTCTCGCAATCTCTGCATATTTTTCATAGTTTGAAATTAAATTGTGTTTCATCACATAAGGCAACAGAATCGCATTCGCCAGCCCGTGTGGAACATGGTAAATAGCCGACATCGGATGGGAACAAGAATGTACAAGCCCAAGACCGCCAAGACTAAAGGCCATCCCGGCAACGGTACTTGCTAGATGCACTTGTGATCTGGCTTCAATATTTTCAGGATGTGCATAGCTTGCCGGCAAATGATTTTTCAGCATCTTAATCGCTTTTAGTGCTAAGCCATCTGTTATTGGTGTTGCACGTACAGACGTAAAGGCTTCTATTGCATGCACTAAAGCATCCATTCCTGTAGCTGCGACAACATGACGCGGCAGCGAGGTGGTTAACACTGGATCGACAAAGGCAATCTTAGGGTATAACACCGGTGAAGCGACAACATATTTTCTGCCTGCCTCATGATCCGTAACCACTGCCACATTGGTTACTTCAGAACCCGTACCGACCGTTGTCGGAATCGCAAACAATGTTGGAATTTCGTTGACGACCGGTTTTTCGCCGCGGCGATAATCAAGAATATGGCCGGGATGGCTCGCCATGACGCCAACAGCCTTTGAGAAGTCCATCGCACTTCCCCCGCCAACAGCGAGAATCATATCGCATGATTCTTCTTTATAGATTTCAGCTCCCTTCATGACCGTTACGGCATGAGGATTGGGCTCGATTTCGGAAAAGATCACTGCCTCAATCCCATTTTCTTGTAAAAGGGATTGTATTTTACCTGGAATTCCTGCTTGGACAAGCCCTGGATCAGTGGCGATAAAAACCTTTGATTTATTAGATTCTTTGATTATTACTGCTAAGCTTTCTTCAACACTGTTTACGCCAAAAATCACATTTGTCGGTAAAGCAGATTGAAACGTTTGCTGACTTAAATACATCGTGGTGTTCCTCCTATCCACTTGTTTCTTGTTTGATAGTTAAGTAGGGATCAGAAATCAGTGGGATTGATTTTTATTCTCACGATTACGATGCCCTTTAGACAGATATCAGTTATAACAGCCATGCAGGTCTTTGGGTAGATTGGATCCAACATAGAATTTTATCGGTGGTATAACCATTCATAGCATTCAGCTGTTTAATAGATCGTGCAGTGAATGGGAGCCGGATTGGACTGAAATGTCCCCGGCTCCGTTACAAGTCTCGATATTAATCCACATTCGCCAATGCACGGTCGAAAATAACACCCTTATATCCGGCTTCTTTCAATGTATTTCTGAAGTTTCCTAAACCTCCTAAATAGAACAAGACCGTATGCTTTTTGCCTGGAATATTCGCTCCGAAGATCCAAGAATCACCCTTTGAAAATAGTGTTTGATCCGAAATTTCCTGGCATGTGGCAAGCCATTCATCCAATGCCTCCTCTGTAGGTTCGATCGTAGAAATCTCGTTTTTAACCATATAATTCACAGTATCCGAAATCCATTCAACCTGCGCTTCAATGCTAGGCGGAAGGTTTGTGAAAGGACCGTTTGGACCTAGGATCATGAAATGATTTGGGAAATCAGGATTCATCATACCCAAATAGCCAGTTGGTCCATCTCCCCATTTTTCATTCATTGTAATGCCATCGCGGCCGCGCATATCGATTTTCGTATAGTTTCCGTCTACTGCATCAAATCCAGTCGCATAAATCAAGACATCCAATTCGTACTCGCCATCTGTTGTGCGAATTCCTTTTGGTGTAATTTCCTCAATCGGAGTTTCTTTTACAGATACAAGTGTGACGTTGTCACGGTTGTAAGTATTATAGTATCCATTGTCACAAAGCGGACGTTTCGCATATAAACCAGTCGGAGTCAGCTTACGTGCTGTTTCAGGGTCCTTAACAATCTCTTTGATTTTCTTGCGAATGAAATTAGCTGCAGCTTCATTAGACTCAGGGTTTGTAGCGATATCGCCGAATGTGGCGAACATAAAACGGAATCCGCCGCCTGTATTCCACGCCTCTTCAAACACGCGCTCCCGTTCCTCTTCTGAAACTGAAACGGCCGGAATGGTGCTTTCTTTAAGACCGAAGGCTACCGCAGAGGCCCTTACCTCTTCCCAAATTTTATCGTAATTCGCCTTAATTTCAGCTTTATCAGCATCACTTTGTTCTCTTAAGCCAATCGGAACAGTGTATTGTGGAGTCCGTTGGAAAACGGTCAGATGCTCAACCTCAGGAGCAATGGCAATAATAACCTGAACCCCTGTTGAACCTGTTCCAATAATTCCTACTCGTTTGCCCTTCAGTTCCACGCCTTCTTTTGGCCATCTAGCCGTGTGATATTGTTCCCCCTCGAACGTTTCTATGCCTTTAAAGTTCGGTGTATTCGTTGCTGAAAGAAGGCCAAGACCGGTAATAAGGAACTTCGCAGTAACCGTCTCACCTTTGTCAGTCGTAACCTCCCAATAGTTCCCCTCTTCATTGAAGTGGGTAGCTGTAACCTTTGTATTGAACTGGTAGCTGCGACGTAAGTCGAATTTATCCGCAACCCTCTTCAAATAGTCAAGAATTTCTGGTTGTGTTAAATAGTTGTACTTCCAATCCCCTTCGTCAAGTAATTCCTTGTCAAAAGAGAGGCGGTAAAGATAGCTTTCAGTATCTGAAAGCGCGCCTGGATAGCGGTTCCAATACCAAGTACCGCCGACATCCGATCCATTATCATAGGCTTGTACACTTAAACCTAGTTCATTGCGAAGTTTATGAACAGAGTAAAGACCTCCAAATCCGGCTCCAACAACAACCGCATCAAAGTCTACCCCTTTTAACTTATTGGTTTGTTTCATCCTGTTTCTCCCCCTATTACTAGTTTTGTTTTTGATTTTCATTTGATCACAATTCACCTATTTGGCAAGAACATTCCTTATTTTTGTAATGTCTTATACCAAGCAGCGATTCTTTCGATTTCCTTATCCGCTTCAGGAGCGCGTCCAGCCAGGAATGGGAATACATGCTGCATGCCATCGACAACGGAAAGTGTAGCTTGTACCCCAGCAGCAAGTGCACGGTCATGCAGGCGGCGTGCGTCGTCAAGCAGGCATTCTGCTCCACCCGCGTTGATGTAAAGCGGCGGATAACCGTAGTAATCAGCAAGTAAAGGATTCGCTAATGGGTCACGAACTTTTGATTTGTCTTCTCCAACGAACATATCAATCATTCCTTGCAGTAATGGAACAGTGATTAGCGCATCAGCAGCTGCGTTATTCTCCAGTGTTTCACCAGTTAATTCCATATCAAGCCATGGCGAGAAGGCAATAACGAATCCTGGAAGCTCAAGACCCAATTCACGGAACTTCAACACGGATGCTACAGCAAGGTTTCCACCAGCAGAATCGCCGATTGTGCCGATATCCTTGGCATTAATCCCTGATGCAAGCAACGCTTGGTAAACAGCAGCTGCATCCTCTAATTGTGCCGGGAAAGGATTTTCCGGACTGCGGCGGTAATCCAATACGATAGAAGAGAGGCCCAATGCCTTAGCCATATGACCAGCCAGTTTGCGGTGGCTTGATGAAGAACCAACAGCAAACCCGCCTCCATGTGTGTAAATTAATACTTTCGATTTATCGCATCCGACTGGATACGCCCAGACCACATCAACCCCGCCGACAGTGTCGCTTTTATATGTCACAGCTTCAGGCTCTAGTGTAGGTTTTTCCCATTCGTCAAAAAGGCTGCGGAAATCTGCGATCGTCATGTTTGGATTGGCCACCATACGGTCGCTCCAATCTTGATATAGTGCACGCAAGAAATCTGCTTCCTTTGATACCGTGTTAGATGTTTGTTCCATTGATTTCATTATTAATTCCTCCCCTTAATTCGTTTAGCATCTTGAATGATTTTTTTAGCATCTAGAATTCGGTTTCAATTCTTCGATGTTTCACTTATTTAATATGCAAGTATCGTGCCAACTTGAATTTAGCTGTATTTTCAATCTTTTGTTGAAAATACACACTTTTAAAGTGTTGCAACCTTGAAACACTTATTTTTGAAAATTGCATCATCAAACCTTTATTTATTTAATTATTCCTAATTTTGCGACAATTGATCTCATCTTTGCTACACTAGAAATAGTAGATATAGTAGATATCATAAAAACCATTTCATTTAAAAATTTTCCTATCATTCGCCTTCATTTACGATAGTTGATTTTCTCTTAATTAATATGTAAATTAGTAATATTCAGAATAATTGAGAGGTGAGTGCTATATGTCTCTTGTTCCTTTTTCAAACCCGGTATCAAAAAATGATATCAATCTCCTAAAAATAAAATATCGTGAAAACTGGGAAAGTTTTTTCTTTAATCCCTCTCAAATCAGGGAGCAGCCTACGGAATTAACTGAAGTAAGAGATGTCATTTTGCAATCCTGGAATCGGTGCAAGCAATATAAGGATCTGAATCCGATGATTCAAGGGTCAGTTAAAAACATCTCAGATGCAGAACTCAAAGAAATAAGGAAGCAAAATGAACTTTTTCATCTAGCGCAGCCAGTACTTAAACAGGCAGAGCAAGAGCTATTTCATGATAAACATGTACTTCTGTTTTGTGACAGTAACGGCATCATTATAGATAGTTTCGGAGCTCCGCCTGTAGCTCGTCATATAGGAAACTCAGTGAATGCCAATAATGGGGCCAAGTGGTCGGAGCGGTGGGCCGGAACGAATGCCATTGGTACCTCCATCATTTTGAAACAGCCTGTGCAAATTTTTTCTTCCGAACATTTTGCGCATAGCTGCCATGATTGGGTATGCTCATCAGCGCCTATCTTGGATCCGCTTACAAGTGAATTAATTGGAGTCATCAATCTTTCAACCACTAGTGATAGTTACCATACGCTTAGCATGGTAAAAACCCTCGATATCGTGAATCAAATCGAGCGGATTCTTTTTCATCATTACTACCATGCACTTGAAATGATGTATAACCTTTACCTTGAAGCGGTTAATAATTGGAAAAACCAAATCGTTGTCTTATGTGACACAAAAGGAAAAATTATAAAGAGAAACAGCGATGCGCAAATCGATGAAATCACATCTTTAATGTCGTTTACAGCAGAAAATAATACATTATCTCCGAAAACGGAGTGGGAGGATAACGTCACGCTTCATAACAGTCCATATGAGGCCAAGTATAAAAAAATTTTATGGTACGATCGATTTATCGGTTTTATTGCTATTTTGGAGAAAAAGAATAGCATTAATCCTACAGCTGCTAGCCATACTCACTATGCCAAATACTCTTTTCAAAGCTTAGTTGGTAAATCAAAAGCATTTAAGAGCTCGATTCATTTAGCTCAGGTTGCTGCTTCAAGTGATTCTAACGTTCTGATTACGGGGGAAAGCGGTACAGGGAAAGAGTTGGTTGCTAGCGCGATTCATCAAGACAGCAATCGCTCGGAGCATCCTTTTATCGCGCTGAATTGCGCTGCAATTCCAAAGGATTTGATGCCAAGTGAGCTTTTTGGCTATGTGGCGGGTGCCTTTACAGGTGCTAATTCGAAGGGCAGCATCGGAAAGTTTGAATTGGCGAATAAGGGAACGCTGTTTCTCGATGAATTAGGTGATATGCCGCTAGAACTGCAAGTTCAGCTGCTTCGGGTCATTCAGGAGCAGGAAATCACTCGTATCGGCGGAAAATCACGAATCCCAATCGATGTTCGCGTGATTGCAGCAACGAATAAAAACCTGCCAGAGGAAATTGAACAGGGTAATTTTCGTAAGGATCTTTATTATCGGCTGAATGTCATGCAGATTGAGCTGCCTGCTTTACGCCACCGGATCGATGATCTCCCTTTACTAGTCGAGCGTTTTATTCAAAAGCTTACAGTGAAGAAATACAACGGACCCTATCAAATTACGCTCGAAGCCATGGATATATTACAGGAACATTCTTGGCCCGGAAATATTCGCGAGCTGGAGAACGTGATCGAATTTGCGGTCAATTTTTCAATGGACGGGCTCATTACACCTGAGAGTCTCCCGAAACATATTCATAAACAAAAGCACTTAACGAAACAGCCAAACATGAACCCCGTCAATCAGGCCGAATTGGAATGGATCCTCTCGACATTGAAACGGTCGCAAATGAATGTATCAAAGGCGGCAAAAGAATTGAAGATGAGCCGCAGTACGCTTTATCGAAAATTAAATAAAATGGGTTATGATCTCAAAAGTCTAAAGTAATAGAATTAGCAAATCTTTTATTCCTTCAATAAAAAATGAGGCTCCATCTAGAGCCTCATTTTTTGTTTACCTTTTCTCCTTTTACATTCCTTTGAAGAAAACCTACCCTTTATCTGTTAGGCTTCTGGTTTCTCTTTTCCCATCGAGTCAAATAATTGTGTAGATGATAAGGCATTGAATGGTAACGTTACATTATGTTTAAGCCCTTCGTTGTAGGCCGCTTTTAAGTCTTTTAGTAAAACAGCCAATGCCGTATCTGCGGTCCATTCAGAAACATCGCTCCAGTTTCGAACGACCCAGCTGTCGCCTGTACTTACTTTTAATAAGTTTAAGATTTCTTCTTCGGGTAAGCCATAGTGTTTACCTAATTTTAAACCTTCTGCAAGAGCGTTCATGTTAACACCCAGAATCATATTGTTTACTAATTTTGCTACTTGGCTGTTACCAGCTTCAGCGCCATAGTAAAATGTGTTAGAACCCATAGCATCAAAGTATGGAGCGAATGATTTCACGATTTCTTCAGCACCTGAAGTCATGATTGATAAAGTACCAGCTTGTGCGCCTGATGCACCACCAGAAACTGCAGCACTGATTAATTTTAATCCACTTTCAGCTTCTACATTTGCACCTAATTCATTCATTGCATCTGGAGAAAGTGTACTCATAACGATTACTGTTTTACCAGCAGTGTTTTGTGCAGTTAGGATACCGTTATCACCGAAAATAACATCTACGTTTTGGGCATAGTCACGAACCATTGAGATGACTGCTTCGTCAGCTAATTCCGCAACTTCTTTAACTGTATCTACCATTGTAAAACCAGCTGCTTCTGCTTTTTCGTAAACACCTTTCCAAGCATCATAACCAATTACCTCAAAACCAGCTTTCTTTAAATTAACAGCCATCGGAAAGCCCATTGTTCCTAATCCTATAAATCCAATTTTTTTACTCATGTGTGATTCCTCCTATTTTGTTATCTATCTTTTTTTATAGTAATGACATCTATCACATAAAAACTTTAGGATAAAGTTCTTAATGCCTCGTTATAGTTGAATATTTCGCAACAAACCCCCTGCAGTTAGATCGTTAAGCTAAACCTAAGAGGGCCATGATAACGATAACAGCCATTGCGATCCAATGGGTAACACTGATACTGATAAATCCATTTTTGTAGGTGTCTTTCATCGTTAATCCCGTTATATTATTAAATATAATCAAGAATCCAGAGTATGGAACAATGGATAGTGCCCCGGATCCGATTGCAATTGCACGGTGAATCGTTTCCGGATCTAATCCCATTTCTAAATAGATAGGGGCAAAATTCGCAACAGAAATGCCGATTGCACCAACAGCTGAAGCCGTAATACCGCCTATCAGACCTGTCCCAATCATTAATGAAAGTACGGGAGGCCCAGGAATGGATTGAATCAATTGGAATACACCCTTAAATGCAGGAACACTTGTTGCAATACTACCAAATGCAATGGTACTACCAGTTGTAATCGTTGATCCTAAAGATTCGTTAGCTCCTTGATTTAATACTTCTTTTTGCTGTTCAATTTTTTTACGGAATAATAGAGCACTTAAAGTAATAGCAACAATTAATGCGACAATAATAATGTTACTTACAGAACTAAATAGTAATATGATGCCTAATAACACGATGATTGGCAGTAAACTGATAATAAATGATGGGATCTCACGCTCAGTTGCTCCATTACTACTTTCACCCTTCTCATTCACATTAAATGTCTCGTTTTTACGCAGGCTTCTGGACAACGAGAACTTCATGAATACTAGTATAAAGATAACTGCTGCGATGGAAGTGACGATACCTATTAGCGGTGCAGCAGTTAATGACGTTCCCAAAGCCGTTGAAGGCACAATATTGTGTAAAGAAGGCGCCCCTGGCAGCATCGTCATCGTGAACGTTGAAGTCCCGCCGAACACGGGAATGGTCACTAATTTCCACGAAATATTAAGTTGTCTGAAGATCGGTTTAGCCATTGGAATTAATGCAAATATGATGACGAATACATTAATACCACCGTAAGTAAGAATCGCAGAAATAATAAATAATGCCACTAATGCGTTGTACGGGTTCTTGGTTCCTACCAACGACAATACTTTATTTGCAATTGAAATCGTTGCCCCGCTTTTATCCATGTATTTCGCAAGTATTGAACCTAATAAGAATATAGCGAAATTGGATGCAACAAACCCAGCTAGTGCTGTCATATATGAATTTTCTTTACCAAATACGGTCTCTAGTATCGGTACATCGTTAAACAGCAATACGACAATGGTCGCTATGGGTGCAGCAACGATGATACTGAACTTTTTAATAATAAAAAGAATAATTGTTACTATACCTAACAGTATCCCGAATATTCCTAATGCATCCATTCATTTCTACCTCCTTATTCTCTAGTTGTTGGGGATGCAGGCAATATTTAATTTTACGGTCGGCCAAAATAATCTTACTAGGATATTTCGGCTTTCCATTTATCAATACCTGAGGACCTGACTTTTGTATATTTAAAGTCATTTCACCACGGTGAATAAAACCGCTTTCATTATTTGCACCCAATCATTTCGGACTCTTTATTTTCAAATGAATGATTCTTCCTTTCACTCCTATCATTTTATATTTTGTTCATAAAATGTTCACACTTGTAGTATACATCCCATTTTAATATGAGTAAAATGAATTATTGGAATCAAAAACATGCATATTTTTCATAGATAGGAGAAACCATTCATGGACATACGTCACCTCACTTACTTTATAGAAGTAGCAAAATACAAAAGTTTTACGAAAGCATCCAGATCCCTCCACTTATCACAGTCTACACTCAGTAAAGCGGTTAAAAGCTTGGAAGAAGAATTAAATATGGAACTCATTGATCGTTCCGTAAAGAAAATTGAATTAACGGACGCAGGGGAAATTGTTTTGGCGGAAGGGGAGGTGATTATGGAATCGCTAAATGATTTATCTAGCCACCTTTATGATTTAATGAACTTAAAAAAAGGGAAAATAAAGGTCGGAATACCGCCAATTATTGGTTTTTTATTTTTCCCAAAAATCATTAAGAAATTTAATCAGCTATTCCCCGATATCAAAATAAAAATCTCTGAAGATGATTCACAAAAGGTTAAACAGGAAGTCAGAGACGGAATATTGGATCTTGGTGTGGTCATGCTGCCCGTGGATGAAAAGGAGTTTGATGTTGTTCCCTTTGTATTTGACGAACTATCTCTGTTTGTCCATCATTCCCATCCAATAGCGCAGAAGGAAAAAATTGAAATGAAAGAGTTACAGAATGAAACCTTCATTCTTTTTAAGCATCCGTATATTCATAACCTTATTATCCAAGAATGCCAACGAGCTGGTTTTCACCCTGAAATTGGATATGAAATTTCTGAGTGGGGTTTTATTAGCGGAATGATTGGTGAAAACTTAGGGATTTCGATTTTTCCAAAACCTGTTGTAAATAAAGTCGATCAAGATTTAATCAAGGCAATTCCTTTTCATCCAAGCTTTCCTTGGAATTTAGGAATTATTACAAAGAAAAAGAAACACGCTTCCCCTGCAGTTCGTGAATTTATTAAGTACATTTCAGCTGAATGAAAAGGGACAAAGGGACGGGTACCTTGTCCCACTCAAAAAGGGGCATGGTACCTTGTCCCGCTTTATTACATTCCTGTAAAGACGGCCTTCCTTTTTTCAAGAAAGGCTTGTGTGCCCTCATTCTTGTCTTCGGATCCAAACAGGACTGCCTGTGCTAGTTTTTCGATCATGAGTGCTGTTTCCATATCGGAGTTAAAGCCACGATTAATGACAACCTTGGCTAATCTTACAGCCAATGGACCTTTTGCTAAAATCTTGTCCGCTTTCTCCTTAACTGTTTGCCATAATTCCTCCATTGGAACAGCTTTTGAGACTAACCCGATGTCTTCCGCTTTTGTGGCAGGCAGGATTTCGCCAGTCAAGATCATATCGAGGGCTCTTCCCTTCCCAATGATTCGCGCCATCCGCTGAGTACCGCCTGCACCTGGAATAATCGATAAGTTAAGCTCTGGAAGTCCGAATTTCGCATGGTCAGCTGCAATACGAATATCACATGCCATAGCAAGCTCGCAGCCGCCGCCCAATGCGTATCCATTAATCGCCGCAATGGTAGCCTTTTGACAGTTTTCAATCTTTTGGTAAAGACCGGACATTCCCGGTACAAGAGCATCCTTCGGTTGTTTTTGTCTTAATTGGCCAATATCGGCTCCGGCAGCAAATGACTTTTCCCCTGCCCCTGTAAACACAATGACGCCGATATTTTCATCATTTTCCAATGTCTCCACAGCATGGCTCATTTCCGCCAGTGTTGTGGCATCTAATGCATTTCGTACTTCAGGACGATTTAGCTTAATAATCCCGATACGATCCTCGTATTCTACTAAAATATTTTGATAATCCATAGACTTTTATATCTCCTTTCTGAATAGCGAAGAATTAATTGTGATTTATCTATACTAAAGTAGGCCGTTTTTCTTCGACTAAAGCTAATAAGCTCTCTTTAATTTTTTCTGAATTCATAAGCTTTTGCCCAACACCAGATTCCATTGCAGCTGTAGCAACAGCTGCCGCTACATGGGCTGCTACTCTACGATCAAATGGGTCTGGAATCACATATTCAGCATGAAGATCTTCTTCGGCAATTAATCCGGCAATTGCATGAACAGCAGCCAGTTTCATTTCTTCGTTGATTTCCTTCGCCCGAACGTCCAATGCACCACGGAAAATACCAGGGAATGCTAGTACGTTATTGACCTGATTCGGAAAATCAGAACGACCTGTTCCGACGACGAGTGCTCCTGCTTCTATTGCTTCCTCCGGCATGATTTCAGGTATGGGATTTGCCATGGCAAAAATGATTGAATCTGCATTCATAGAACGAATCATTTCTTTCGTAAGAACGCCTGGAGCTGATACGCCGATAAATACATCCGCTCCCACAAGTGCATCTGCTAATGATCCTTGTTTTTGTTCTTTATTAGTGATGCGAGCCATTTTTTCTTTAAAAGAGTTCATTCCGTTCGGACGTCCCTCATAAACGATTCCTTTTGTATCACATAAAATGACATCTTTTACACCCATACTGAGTAGTAATTTGACAATAGCTACACCGGCAGAACCAGCACCGTTAGTAACAACGCGAATCTCTTCGATTTTCTTATTCGCTAGTTTCAAAGCATTGAGTAACCCAGCAGCTGTTACAATAGCTGTACCATGCTGGTCATCATGAAAAACCGGAATATTACAAATTTTTCGCAGACGGTCTTCAATTTCAAAGCATTGCGGTGCTGCGATGTCTTCTAAATTTACTCCGCCAAAAGTAGGTTCTAATAGTTTAACGGTTTCTACGATCTTATCGGAATCTTTTGTATCTAAACAGATCGGGAATGCATCGACATCTGCAAAGGATTTGAATAACAATGCTTTCCCTTCCATAACGGGCATAGCAGCTTTCGGTCCAATATTCCCAAGGCCAAGTACAGCTGTTCCATTTGAAACAACGGCTACAAGATTTCCTTTTATCGTGTAATCATATATTTTACTTTCATCTTCAAAAATGTCCATGCACGGCTCTGCAACACCTGGAGAATAGGCGAGACTTAAATCTTTCGCATCTCGTAAAGGAACTTTTGATTGAATAGTAAGCTTTCCTTGATTTTCCTTATGCATCTTTAATGCTTCTTCACGTAATGCTGACATACAATTCCTCTCCTTAATTCCATTCTCTAGTAAATATCCATATAAATTACAATTAATGGAGTATCTGGACACCTGTCCAGATACTCCAACGAATTGGATCGTTAGCCATGTGGAAAAATTAAGTTGAAGTTATATAGCTAATGATCGTTCCACTATTTCAACAATATCCAATGTCTTCACTTGCTCTTCAACTTCCTTCGCCTTTGTACCATCACTTAACATCGTTAAGCAATAAGGACAGTTACTGCCTATCGTGGTTGGACCAAGACGCAGCGCCTGTTCTGTCCGCTCTACATTGATGCGTTTCCCTTCGGTTTCCTCGATCCACATCCTGCCGCCCCCAGCACCACAGCACATGGAGTCTGACTTGTTGCGGTCCATTTCTAAAACCTGCACACCCGGAATCG
>CALGSR010000427.1 GCA_937902115.1 uncultured Bacillus sp.
CTCGCGCAGCACCCGTGCCTGTTCCTCAAGTTCTTCGTTTGTTTCTCTTAATTCCTCCTGCTGACTCTCAAGTTCTTCTGCCTGTGCCTGAACTTCCTCCATTAACGTCTGCGATTCCTCTAGCAGTTTCGCTAATTGAATTCTGCTCATGACACTTTCAAGAATGACACTTACGTTTTTCTCCAATTCTTCTAAAAAGGTTTTCTGCGTTTCAGTGTATGGTTTGAATGAGGCCATTTCTAAAACAGCTTTTACTTCTCCTTCAAAACAAATCGGCATCACATAGAGATTCAGCGGTGTGGCAGCGCCTAATCCTGATGTAATCTGGACGTAATCAGAAGGAACACTCGTCAGGATAATCGGTTCTTTTTCCAAAATTGCCTGCCCGATGAGCCCTTCACCTGAGCAAATCGTATTCGTCATATGCTTTCTTTCCTTAAAAGCATAGGATGCAGCCATCCGATAAAGTGGCTCCCCGTTTTGTTCGTTCCTATCCCGCACATAAAAGACGGCATGACTAGATTCTACTAGCGGTACCAACTTGGAAAGCAAGGTACGGCCTAATGTCTCTAAATCATGTGTCGCGCTTAACATGGTCGTAATTTGAGCCAGATTGGTTTTCATCCAAGTCTGTTCCTGTTCCTTGTGCAGCTGCTGCTTCAACGTTTCCGTCATAAAATTAAACGATTCCGCAACATGATCCAATTCATCATTTCCACTGACCTTAACTCTTGAACTTAATCCTTCTTTTCCTGTAGCGATACTATTCATAATGGTGGACATGGATTTTAACCGTCTAGAGATCACACCAATATTCTGTATAAGAATTCCTGTAACTAAAATAATAACAGCTGCTAACATTAACTCTGCTATAAATATTCCTTTTCGGAAATCGTCCACCATATGATTCAATGATGTACCGAGGTTAGAATGAAAGCTATTTGTTATAGCGGTCACACCGTTACTAAACTCCTCTTGAAACGTAACGGAATCCTCATTAAAAAGTTGAGCTGCTTCCTCTTGTTTATTTTCTAGCACCAAAGTAAGGACCTGATTTTTATGCTTATTATATTCAGCATTCGCACTTTCTAAAGCGATTATCAACTGTTGCTGTTCCGGCGTCGTGATAATCGCTTCTAATTTATTTAGTTTTTGACTGATGATTTCACTTTCTTCTTGCAGTGAAGCAATTTCTTTCTGTATCGCATTCTCATCCGTATAAATGATGATATTCCTCAGCTGAATTCCCTGACTTTTCATTTCCCCGCGGATTTCTCCTGCTAAATTCGATGCTTCATAGCTGTTCTTGACCGATTCGCTTGCTCTATCCAACTGCGAATTTTGATACCAGGCAAGCAAAAAACTGACCGCAAGCAGGGCTGGTAAAGTGCTTATCGCGAGCAATAGCTTCGTTCTTACTTTCATAAGCTGATCCTCTCTTAGAAAAATTTCACTTAACTCTCTGCTAGAATACAATGAGGTGGCATTAATTAAACAGCCGCTCTCCCTCTTTCATACAGATGTCATATACAAGAGCCATGGCCTGTACACGGTCGGTTACCTTTAATTTTTGCAGAATATGGGTAATATGGTTTTTGACCGTATGTTCACTGATAAAAAGCTGTTCAGAGATCTCTCTGTTGCTCAAGCCGTCAATAACGAGTTTAAAGACATCATTTTCACGCGTTGAAATGCCATATTCCTGCTTGATGTACTGGATGGCTCCTTCGAGCACCTCCTGTTTCAGATCCTTGTCCTGATTCTGATAAAAGCCCCATTCCACATTTGTCTCTTTCGCGGGATGAATAACTTTCGTTTTTTTGTCATCATTCCATGCATTTCCATTGGCTAAAAATCGCTTGAAGTCGTTCGGCAGCACAGGCTGACTAAATAAAAAGCCCTGGAATTCATGGCAGTTGTGAAGTTTTATGACCTGCAATTGTTCTTCTGTTTCTACTCCTTTAGCGATGACTGATATATTCAGCTGCTTTGCCAAATAGATAATCGCTTCGATAATAGCGCGGCTTTCCTGTTCTACGTCAGAAAGGCTGCAGATAAAAGATTGAGCAATTGTTATTGTATCGAATGGGAAATATCTTAAATAATTTAATGAGGAGTATCCGGTTCCGAAGTCATCAAGACTAATCCTGATTTGCATTTTCTGCAGCTGATTGAGCGTCTCTGTTATCATCTCTTCATTTCCAAAAATAGCCGATTCCGTGAATTCAATTTCCAATAAATGCGGGTCAACCCCTGTTTCGCTGAGAATCTTTCCGATCTGGTCAGTGAGATCCTTTTGTAAAAATTGCTGGTCCGAAAAATTGACTGCTACCGGCACCGGTGTATACCCAGCTTGTTTCCAGACATTTATCTGCTCACAAACCTTTCGCAGCACCCATTCACCGATTTCCCCAATTTGCCCGGTTTCTTCGGCAAGCGGAATAAATTGCTCTGGGGAAATGGTGCCCCATTTAGCGTGATTCCATCTTATTAAAGCCTCCGCGCTCATCACACGACCCGTTGCAACTTCGACACGCGGCTGATAAACGAGGGCTAATTCTTCTCTTTCAATCGCCTTGCGTAAGTCGTTTTGCAGTAAAAAGGTTTGATAGGATTGAAAATCCATCCCTGCATGATAGACTTTATATTTATTCTTCCCCTGCTCCTTTGCGCGGTAAAGGGCGGTATCCGCATTCCTGATAATAGCAAAGAGGTCTTCACCGTCATAAGGAAAAATGCTTAAGCCAATACTCGTTGTGATATATAGTTCATAGTTATTGATGAAAAAAGGCTCTCTAAATGCCGTGATGATATTTCCCGCTACCTCTAAGGCCTGCTCTCTATCGGTGTCCGGCAGCATAATATTGAATTCATCACCGCCAACCCGCGCGGCAAAGTCATCTTCGCGGACACTGTCTGTAAGTCTTTTGGCCGCTTTTTGCAGCAGCTTGTCCCCAACAATATGTCCAAGTGAATCGTTGATATATTTAAAGCGGTCCAAATCTATGTATAACATTCCAAGCGACTGGTTCATCTTTTTTGCTTGATTAATTTGTAACAGTAATTGGTCATGGAAGAATCTTCTGTTTGGTAAATCCGTTAAGCCATCATGAAAGGCCATATATTCAATGATACGGTTCCGTTCAACAAGTGCATCCGCTTGAAGGGACAGCTGGCGCTTCATGCGGTACATCTCCACAAAACCATCGACCTTGGCTTTTAAAATAATTGGATCAAAAGGCTTCGTAATATAGTCAATCGCGCCGACTGAGTAGCCCATAAAAACATGCTCTGCATCGATGCTGTTCGCTGTGATAAAAAGAATCGGAATGTTCTTTGTTTTTTCCCGTGCCTTGATGATTTTGGCCGTGCCAAATCCATCCATACCTGGCATCTGTACATCAAGCAGGATAGCGGCGAAGTCATATTTTAATAGATATTTTAAAGCCTCTTCTCCTGAGGTGGCTTTAATTAATTCATAATCATCTCGTTCAATAATCGCCTCTAAGGCCAATAAATTTTCAGGTCTGTCATCTACTAAGAGAATATTAACCTTTTCCTCCTCAACCATCGCCATCCATCCTCCCTATTTACTGCCGGCACTAGTATGCCATATTACTAGGATACCACAAAGCACAGCAGAAGAGCGACAATAGTCACTATTGGAAAATATACCAAAGGTCACATTCTCGCGGCAGCTTTTGACTTTTCTCGTTGCATAAAAAAGCTACCTGTTGATGTTCTTTTGATTTAAGGTTATTTGGTTAATAAGCGGGGCGAGGGCTTCCCTTTCGTTTTCCATCATGATGAATTCGAATCCATATTGATAGTATCCATTTACTTCCTTCCGCCAAACATTATAACCGGTGAACTGGACCTCTTGCGCCATAATCTTGGTTGTAAACTGCATGATTAAACTTTTTTGAGTGGGTAATTGAATGTTAGAAAGATAGCGCAAACCGCCTAGACTGATATTTTCAATGAACGATTTTGACTTTCCGAGCTTGATATCTTGATTATTAAAGCGAATAATTGTCATTTCTGCACTTAATAGCTGCTCGAACGGCAAACGATAATATTTCCTCCGATTCTCCGCAGGTTTTAGCGGTTTGATATTTCGTTCTCTCTTGATCACCCCATGGCGCAATTGCTTTTTAAATTCAACCGTTTCTACCGGTTTACTAAAATAATAGCCTTGAATTTGCGGACATCCCTGCTGCAGCAAAAAACTCACCTGATTGTGTTCTTCTACGCCTTCCGCGACCGTACGAATCCCCAATTCATTGGCTAAAAATAGCGTACCCTTTATGATGCCTTCATTCGCTTTATTCAATCCAATCCCATCGATAAAGGATTTGTCTATTTTCAGCGTATCAATATCCAAATCCATTAAATACGATAAAGAAGAATAACCTGTCCCAAAATCATCTAAGGCGAACCTTATCCCAAAGCTTTTCAAATGAGAAATAACCTTTTTTGTCATCTCGGTATTTTGAATAACTACATATTCTGTCAACTCAAATTCAATGAGACTTGGAGAAATTCCTGCTGCAGTAATGATCTCCTTGACTTGCTGTACAAAATCTGACCGCAATAATCTTTTCGGTGAAATATTGACAGAAATCGGAACGACCGGAAGCCTCTCCCTTATCCAACCGCTCAAAGTTGCACATACTTCCTGCAGTACCCAGTCTCCCATTGCTAGAACCGCACCACTTTCTTCAGCCAATGGGATAAACTCACCAGGGGAAACCACCCCCCATTCCGGGTGTTTCCAGCGAATCAGCGCTTCTGCTCCTTCTATTCTCCCTGTTTCGGTATTGACCTTCGGCTGGTAAACGAGATAAAACTCCTCATTGATTAACGCCTTGCGCAAATCTCTTTCCAATTGATACATCTTAAAGGATTCGATATTCATAGAAGATGAATAGATTTGCCAGTCGTTGTTGCCTTTTTCTTTTACTCTTTTTAAAGCCTGGTTGGCATTTTTTAAAAGGGTAAGCGGGTCGTCCCCGTCAAAAGGATAGTAGCTAATCCCAATGCTCGCCGTGATAAACAATTCATAATCATCGATATAAAAAGGCCTTTGCATCTCTTTAATAATCCTTCTTGCAATAGGCAGGGCATCTTCCACCTCTTCAATTGCCTCAATACAAAGGGCAAACTCATCTCCGCCAATTCGCGCTAGGAAAGTATCCTCCGGCAGGTTTTGCAGCAAACGGTTGGAAAATGCAGCCAGCAACTGATCTCCTATATGATAGCCAAGTGTTTCATTGATTGAATTTAACCGATCTAAATCTAGGTAAAATACGGCAAATTGCCCGCCTTCCGCCACAGCCCCACTGATATGATCATTTAATTTCCGATCAAAACAGGTTCGATTAGGCAGTTTTGTTAAATAATCATGATTAGCAATGAAATCAAGCGTTTCTTGATGTTTTTTTTCTTCTGTCATATCCTGACAAATTCCAAAAATGAGTTTTTCCTGCTTCGCCTGGGTTGGTGATGAGCGTAATGTTGACTGGAATTGAACGCCCATTTGTATCAATAAACTCATATTCAAATGATGAGGAGGACCCAATTAATGCCTTTTGCAAATGATAGCGGACCTTTTCTTCGTTCCCACCGCTCAACCCATTTCTTTTCGTTTTATTTATCTCTTTTGCGTTATATCCTAATAGTGCCTGAAATGAACGGTTAATAGAAACTAGCTGTCCATATTGATTCATCGCAAAAATAGGATCTGGGTTTTTTGAAAATAAAGCCTCATACCTGCCGTCAGCAGATAAAATCTCATTGTTATTTACTAGCTTTTCCGGGTTAAACAGCACACTCAATAAATTCATCGATCCCACCCTTACCGTTGTTTTCTATTTTTTTGTTCAAAGCGAACTTAACTGCCCTACAGCAAACACAACGCTGCAGCAAATAATCATTTGACACATTTCAATGTGTTACGGTGACTTTCTTTCGCATGGTAGAGGGCTTGATCGGCTTGTTTGATGAGTTGCTTTAGTTTTGCTGCATGTTCAGGATAGAAAGAAATCCCTATGTCAACAGCCATTTGTATGTCATTCCCATTAAAGTAAAACGGCATTTGAAAGGCTTCTAGGATGCGCTGTGCTACATCTTCGGCTTCTTGCTTTGAAGATAGGTCTGGTAAAATAACGGCCATTTCGTCGCCGCCTAAGCGGGCCACCGTATCAATTTTTCGCACGGCGGATTTGATTCGTTTCGCCATTTCTTGAATAACCGCGTCTCCTGCATCGTGTCCATATGTATCATTAACCAGTTTAAATTTCTTCCCATCAATCATCATCAAAGCCGCCTTCTTTTTATTGCGTTCTGCCTGCTTCAAGGCCTTATTCAGGCGATCGTAAAAAATCCGCCGGTTCGGCAAACCAGATAATTGATCGTAAAAAGCCATCTTGACCAATCGCTCATGAAGCCTTTTTCTACCCGTAATATCCCTCGTAATCGTTACGATCTGCTTGACCTTTCCATCCTCTATCACAGGCGTGCTAATCGCCTCAATCCAGATATAATGCCCCTTTTTATGCCGGAATTGAATCTCAACGGTAGTCGTTTCGGGATGATCTGACTGAATCAATTTCTTAAATCCTTCATCTAACCTTGGGACATCATCGGGATGGATATGTTCGGTAAATAGTTTTCCAACACACTCAGACGGGGTGTAACCAAGAATCTTCTTATTAGAAGGAGAAACATATTCGACAATTCCCGATGTGTTAATCAGCTTAATGACATCAAAGGCATTTTCTGTGACAATTCTGTATTTCTCCTGTTTTCTCCCTAATTCCCTTTCAGCCTGTTTCAGTTCAGCGATATTTTTCCGTTCTCTTTCGTTCCTTTCCGTAATATCTCTGACGATCGCCAACACATAACTGCATTCTCCATCCTCTGTGATAATCGGACTGAGAGTCGTTTCACCGTAAAACTTTCCATTCGCTGCCTGAAAGGTTTCACAAAACTTTAGCGGCATCTTTGTCATCCGCACTTGCTGGTATTTTTTTGCCAATATCTGCAAAATTTCCTTTGGTGCCGCTTCCTCCAGCGTTTTCCCAAGGATATTGCCTTTCGTATTTAAGACCTTTTTGGCTGATCCGTTGACAAAAATATAGCGGAGAGAATCTCCCTCAACTTTCATTAGAAAAACTAAATCCACGATCGCATCTAAGATACTTGTAAAAGATAGAACATCCTGTCCTACTTTTTCGATAAACTGTTTCATA
>CALGSR010000428.1 GCA_937902115.1 uncultured Bacillus sp.
GTATTTCAGTTTTCCCATTTGTTGTGAAGCCGTTATCATTAGTTTAACCTCATTGCCTTCAATCTCTTACAAGGGAAGTTTTCGCATTCAAAACAAAACCGGATGCTACCTTTTGCCAGCAATTCGCACGCATCTCTCATGTGCGTGCAGTTTTCTCCCCTCGGAATGCATCCCGAGCAATATTTTTTGTGAAACCCTCGTTTGTTTATATCATTTTCCTTGAATTGATAAGCGATGCATAAACAGCAGTTCATCCCGCAAGGAGCGATCAATTTTTCATCCATAAATACACCTCTTCATTTAACAACATCTATCCTGACCACACAACCTAGGCAAATTAAAAAAATGTCTAAACTTCTTCCACCGACATTCCAATATCAGCGAAATGCTTCATAACCATCACTAGGTCTTCAGCCACTTCGATTATTGTTACTTTCTACATGCAGCGCAAACGATAGGACTTTCATCCGTTAGATTTGCCCCTGTAACGTCGCCATATAGAGTAACCGAAGCGAAACCATGGAATTCCGGTTGTCTCATAAGCATCATAGTCATAAGCTAATTTTTCATATAAGTCTTTCATTATAACATCTAAATCGCTCTATCATAAGGAAATTTGCTTGTTTCGATTTTTTCATGTCTATTTCTCAACCCTTGACATCAATACTACCGTCTCAACGTTCCTTGAGACCTTGCCGTCACGGATAATAATTACGTTAATCAACCTTGTGTTCTTTTCTATCTGAAGCAGCGTAGGCAAATTTTGCCCAGACTTCTATTTTTTATAAACAGTCATCAGTTTGATACATTATAATTCTAGAGTTCATAGACATAACATATTCCCCCTTTTAATTTTATTCTATTATAAACGTCCTTACATAAATTTACAATAATTATAATAAAACTGTCTTTTGTTATAATGAAATTTTCTTTTGTTATTTCAAATTTTAGCAAAACTCCTTATTTCCACCAATGAGGGGATAATAATGATGCCGTGAAGAGAAGGTACTACATTGATGAAATGGTATATTTCTGAATTGATAATAATTAAGCTTTTGTTATAATATCACGTCTTTGGTAATTAGCTAACCCCATAAATATTAAGATACCTGAGGTAATCAAAATCCCTATTAATAATGGAATAGATAGATTATCAACATGAATAGTATAGTGCGAAGAAGCAAATGGAGATAATCGCATTAAAGACCAATCAATAATTCCACCTTCCCATGCAATTTCTAAGAAACTAAAGAATCCCCATATTGCCCAGCAGATATCTGTCAATTTTGGAAAAAAACCATAGAATACGCTAAATGCTCCAATTAAAATCCACACAGCAGGAATCTTTGAAATTCCCATAATAAGAATTTGCCATAATTCTCTTCCGAAACTATTTATTACCATACTATAGACAATCCCCCCAGTTAATCCAATTGCAGTTAGTATAATTGCTGAACCAAAGAGAGCAGCAAGGATAAAACTGAACATATAAGATTTTCTGTTTATATTCTTATCTAATATAATTTCATTACGACCATCGATTTCTTCCTTTTTAAGATTATTCATTGCAATTAAGCTATATATTCCAACAAATATTGATAAGATATAAATCATAATGCTAAGAAAAAGCAAATCCACATTCATCCCATCCATCCAATTATCCCCTGCAATTTCTGCAAACAAGGAACTGATACTACCTGACATACTAGGAGAAATCGAAGCAAAAGCCCCAATGACAAGAATCATAGCAACTAACCAGCCCTTAAACATTCCTTTATGAGTCCGCCAAGCTAAAGCAAGAGGATTATTGAATGTTTGTTTTGCTTCTGATGGACCTGTTTGGTTCATAAAAATAGCTCCGCCAATATCTCTTTTTGTAGATAGTATATACGCAAGAAGAATTGGAACTATTGAGATGGCAAAACAGCCAACCAATCCTAAGACACTTCCCCCAGAAAAGGGAGTTGTAATTCTAGTCCATGCAATTGGAGAAAGCCATTTTAGAAATGTGTCTCCTCCACTCATATTATTCAATATGTTTATTAATAAACTCAGACCAAGAAAGACAATCCCGATATTTCGTGCATCTGAACTACTACTCTTTAGCTGACATGCCAGTAAGCCTACTCCTCCGTAGAATATTCCTGCTAAAAATATAGTAGCTCCGAAAATGAATACTCCTTTTGTGTTCCCACCAATCATCTTCATTGGTATAGTTAGCAATAGACTAGATAATAGTGTTAGTAAAACCACTATAAGCATTGCAGCAGTTAAATTAGCATATCTACCAACTCTGAATGAACGAATAAGTTCAGTTCTCCCAGTTTCTTCATCTGTTCTGGTATGTCTAATTACAGTAAGTATTACTCCAATCCCTAGAAATAGTGTAATAGGTGATGCTGCACGCCATAAAGCTGCTCCCACAAAATCCAAAGACATAATGGGACCATGTACTGCAGATATTAAAACATCCTCATTAAATTCACTAAGGAAAGAAACCATGTCTTTTCCTGCACTTAAAGAAATCATAGTAATGATATGAAAAAATAATATAAATACTGGCAGCAATATCAATATAGGAAGCCTAAATCGATCTCTTTTAAAATATAAATATAATAATTCTTTGGTACCAACAAAATATTCTATATTCATTATATTTTACTCCTTACCTTCATAATCATAATGTCGCATGAATAAATCTTCTAAACTCGGCGGTTCAGCAGTAAATGAAGACACATTTATTCGTGATAGTTCAGAAATTATAGTATTTATTGCATCTGCATCCACGGAGAAACGATATTGATTCTTATTGTGAACAATGTCATGGACACCTGGTATTTTACTTAAACCTTCAATAGAATCATTAGTAGTTACATTAACGGCAGTGCTGGTTAAATGCTTCATTTGTTCTAATGAACCCGTCTCCACTATTTCCCCATTTCTAATAACACTCACCTGATCGCAAAGCGATTCTACTTCTGAAAGAATATGGCTCGATAGAAGTACTGTTTTTCCTTTTTCTTTTAATCTTTTAACATATTCCTGAAATATCACTTCCATTAATGGATCTAGTCCGGAAGTAGGCTCATCAAACAAGTAAAGTTCAGCATCACAAGAAAAGGCTGCTATTAAAGCTACTTTTTGTCTGTTCCCTTTTGAATAAGTTGAAGATTTTTTTGTAGGATCAAGTTGAAAACTATCAATTAATTCTTTCTTTTTATTTGAATCAAGTCTACCATGCAATCGGCCTAAAAAATCAATAATTTCTCCACCTGTCAAATCTGGCCATAGACTAACATCTCCTGGAACATATACTAATTTTGAATGAAGAGCAACAGCATCCTCCCATGGGTCTTGATCCATTACATGAACAGTTCCAGAACTTTTTCTCAGCAATCCTAATAAAATTCGTATAGTTGTTGACTTTCCAGCACCATTTGGTCCTATAAAGCCATGAACTTGCCCTTTCTTAACAGTTAGATTTACAACCTTCAAGGCTTGAAAATTTCCAAAATTCTTTGTAAGATTATTAATCTTAATAATTTCCATTTTAGCATCTCCTTTTTTGTATATTTTAGAGTTATTTAATACACAACTCTATATTAATACATAGAATGCAATATTGTCAATATATTTTGTAGTTTTATATTGACTTACTCTAAAATCGTAGATATAATATGGGTATGGAGGGATTTTATGAATGGATATGAAAAAAGAACAAAGCTTAAGAAGGATTCCATCATTAGTGCT
>CALGSR010000429.1 GCA_937902115.1 uncultured Bacillus sp.
CTTCTTGCCAATCACAAAGGCGATGCCAAAGGAAATGCTGCCGATTGTCGACAAACCAACGATTCAATACATCGTAGAGGAAGCTGTAGCTTCAGGGATTGAAGACATCATCATCGTCACAGGGAAAGGAAAGCGGGCCATAGAGGACCATTTCGATAACGCACCCGAGCTCGAACAGAATTTACTAGAAAAAGGAAAACTCGATTTATTGGAACGTGTTCAATACTCCTCCAATCTGGCCAATATCCATTACATCCGCCAGAAGGAACCAAAAGGGCTGGGACACGCGGTATGGTGCGCGCGCCAGTTTATCGGGGACGAACCTTTTGCCGTCCTGCTCGGCGATGACATCGTCCGAAGCGAGACACCTTGCTTAAAGCAATTAATGAATGAGTATGAAGAAACACATGCCTCCGTCATCGGCGTACAACAGGTTTCGGATAGCGAAACCGATCGTTACGGCATCATCGATCCTGTATCAGCTGCAGGCAGACGCTATCAAGTAAGAAACTTTGTCGAGAAACCAGCACAAGGAACAGCACCTTCCAATCTAGCCATTATGGGACGCTATGTGCTGACACCGGAAATCTTTATGTTCTTGGAAAAACAAGAGCAAGGCGCTGGCGGAGAAATCCAACTTACCGATGCGATTCAGGAACTAAACCAGATTCAACGCGTCTTCGCATATGATTTTGCCGGTCAACGCTATGATGTCGGCGAAAAATTTGGCTTTTTAAAAACAACACTAGAGTTTGCACTGCAGAATGAGGAATTGAGAAAACCAATGCTTGAATTAATGGAAGAAATGCTTCATCAGGCGAAACAAATCAATTAATAGAGGGTATGCAACAAACATCATCTACGAACTTACATCATCGTAAAAAGAGAGGAGAAAGGAGGGAGCGCAATTGGGATATAAAGGACGAGTAGGACTGCTGATGCTGTTAGATTCACTGATTGTCCTATTTTCCGTTTTTGTCGTTTACTTTATTTTACATCCCGGGATGGATGTTTACTCGATGCCGAAACTATGGCTCACTTCCGTGACCTTATTCATTAGCCATCATCTATTTGCGATGATTTATCGTTTATATCAAAAGGCATGGGAGTATGCCAGTGTCGGTGAGTTAATCGCGATTGCCAAAGCAGTCACTTTTTCGATTGTCACCGCATCGATGGTGCAATTGATTATTGACTTTGATATTTATTTCCGTGTCATGGCCATCACGTGGATGCTTCACATCATTCTGATTGGCGGCTCAAGATTTTCTTGGCGCATGTTACGGGAACGCTATATTGCACCAAGCGTAAGCAAGAAACGGACCTTAATCATTGGAGCCGGATCAGCGGGAACGATGGTCGTGCGCCAATTGCAGAATAATCCCGATGCCGAATTACTGCCGGTGGCCTTTGTCGACGATGACCCGCACAAACAGAAGCTGCAAATTTATGGCTTGGAGGTCAAAGGAAATACAAAGGATATTCCGCGGTTAGTGGAAGCAATGGAGATCGAAAACATCGTGATTGCCGTTCCTTCATTAAGCAAAGGCGAAATCCGCCGCATTTATGAGGAATGCGCGAAAACAAAAGCAAAGACAAAAATCATGCCGCTCTTGGAGGACCTTGTCTCCGGCAAGATTTCTGTCAATAATATCCGCGATGTCGAGGTAGAAGACTTACTCGGCCGCGAACCGATTGAATTGGATATGAGTTCCATTATAAACAAGCTAACAGGAAAAACAGTCCTCGTGACAGGTGCAGGGGGCTCCATCGGTTCAGAAATTTGCCGTCAGATTTCACGCTTTTCTCCTGAAAGACTGCTTTTGCTAGGCCATGGGGAAAACAGTATTTATCAAATTGATATGGAATTGAAGAAAAAGTATGCCAACGAATTCGAGATTGTGCCAATCATTGCCGATGTTCAGGACCGCGGCCGCATCTTTGATATTATGCATCACTATATGCCGGATGTCGTCTATCATGCGGCAGCGCATAAGCATGTGCCAATGATGGAATACAATCCAACAGAAGCGGTGAAAAACAATATTTTTGGCACCCGCAATGTAGCTGAAGCGGCGGATACCTTTGGTGTAAAAAACTTTGTTCTCATTTCTACCGACAAAGCCGTTAACCCGCCAAACGTCATGGGGGCAACAAAACGCTTTGCGGAAATGGTTATTCAAAACTTAGCGAAGGAAAGCAATACAAACTTCGTTGCCGTCCGCTTCGGAAACGTACTAGGCAGCCGCGGCAGCGTCATTCCATTATTCAAAAAGCAAATCCAGGCCGGCGGACCGGTTACGGTTACCGATAAGGAGATGACCCGTTACTTTATGACGATACCCGAAGCCTCACGTCTCGTGATCCAAGCGGGAGCATTGGCAAGGGGAGGCGAGGTCTTCGTATTAGATATGGGTGAACCGGTTAAGATCGTAGATTTGGCAAAAAATCTGATCACATTATCCGGCTATTCTATAGAAGAAATCGGGATCACTTTCACCGGCTTGCGTCCGGGAGAGAAGATGTTTGAAGAGTTATTGAATGAAAATGAAGTACAGAAGAAACATGTCTTTCCGAAGATTTTCATTGGTAAGGCCGAGCCGATGGAGAAGGATGAGCTTTATTCTGTGATTGAGACTTTGCTCGATCAAGAGCCGGTTGAGTTAAAGGAGATATTAGTGGGGATTGCTAATACGAAGTTTGGGGAGAAGACGTTGGTTTAGTTGGGGGGTATTTGGGAATTGGGAGGATGTTGAATGGAGTGTTTGATGTCCTCATGGTTCCTATTAAATAGGTAGAAACTTGGGATAAATAGTTGGGTTTTAGTGGGTTAGTAGTTGGTTGGAGGGAGAGTCGCAGGTTCCAATTAAGTCCTAATCTACTAAAGGCATTATGAAAATATAGAAGAGGAGATTGGAATCATTATGGTTTATAGAAAGGTAAAGCGACTAATAGATATTGTTCTTTCCCTGATTGGATTAATAGTATTATCACCGATTTTAATATTAGTGGCTATTGCTATTAAATTGGAATCTAAAGGTCCAGTTATTTTTCAACAGGAGCGGCTTGGACTAAATGGAACAGTATTTAAAATTTATAAATTCCGCTCAATGTGCGTGGGCGCTGAAAAAAGTGGCGTGTATGAAACGAAGGGTGATGCAAGGGTAACTAAGGTAGGTAAATTTATTCGAAAGACAAGTATTGATGAGTTTCCTCAGTTTGTAAACATCATAAAAGGGGATATGTCGATTATAGGGCCTCGACCAACCCTTACTTATCATCCTTGGCCGCTTAATGAATATACCGAAGAGCAAAAAAAGAGATTCAGTGTTAGGCCGGGTGTTACTGGGTGGGCGCAAGTAAACGGACGGAAGGAAGTACCATGGGATAAAAGAATTGAATATGATGTCGAGTATGTTGAAGGTCTTTCATTTGCTTTTGATGTAAAGATATTTTTCAAAACAATTCTTAAGGTGTTAGCAATGAAGGACAATGTCAATATCAATGAAACAGCTAAGAAAACCACAGCTCAGACTAAGGAGGCTGATGTAGCAGCAACTATAGAGGAAAGAAGGAAAAACTAAATGACTTTAAAGTTAATGTACATTACAAATCAGGAGAAAATTGCCAAGATAGCTGAGGGTAGCGGGGTAGATTGGATATTTATTGATCTCGAAATTAATGGGAAAGGTGAACGACAAGGCCATTTAGATACAGTCATATCCAGGCACAATATCGATGATGTTAAAAAGATTAAGAACGTACTTAATAAATCTGAATTGCTTGTTCGGGTTAATCCGATATATGAAGATTCAAAAAGTGAGATAGATAAGGTAATCAAGGACGGTGCGGATATCGTGATGCTCCCATTTTTTAAGACAAAATCAGAAGTTGAGCTTTTTGTCAAATATGTAGACGGCAGGGCTAAGGTCTGCCTTTTATGTGAAACATCCGAAGCGGTTGAAAATATTGATGCTATCTTAACTGTTCCAGGTATTGACTATATTCATATTGGATTAAATGATCTCCACCTTAGTTATTATATGAAGTTTATGTTTGAACCTCTAACTAACGGGACAGTAGAAATGCTCTGTAATAAATTTAATGAACAGGGTATTGCCTATGGTTTTGGGGGAATAGCAAGACTGGGACAAGGAACACTTCAAGCAGAGAACATTATTGCTGAACATTATCGGTTAGGTTCTAGTATGGCTATTTTATCTAGAAGCTTTTGTAATATGAAAAATAATAATGATGAGGAATTAATAAGAGATATATTTAAGTTGGGTGTAAATGAGATGCGTGAATATGAAAAGCAATTATTGTCTAAAGAAAGAAGTTTCTTTGAAAGAAACCAAGAGTTTGTTACGGATAAAGTGGCAGAAATTGTGTATTCCATTACAAAAGGTTGACATAATAGAGGGATGAAAATATGAAACTATTGCTTACCGGTGCATTTAAATATAGTGAAAAACAACTGGATAAGTTAAAATCGCTTGGCTTTGATATCGTGTTTGTACAGGATGAGAGAGTCCCTTTGCAAATAGATGTATCCGATATTGATGCTGTGGTTTGTAATGGTTTGTTTCTTTACAATGACATCAGTAAATTTAGAAATTTAAAATTTATTCAACTTACAAGTGCTGGCCTTGATCGAGTACCACTCGATTATATTAAGAACAAAGGGGTAAACATCTGTAATGCCAAGGGAGTGTACAGCATTCCTATGGCAGAATGGGTAGTACTAAAAATTTTGGAAATTTATAAAAAGAGTAGGCAGTTTTATGAGGCGCAGCACGAACATCGATGGGAAAAGCAGCGAGATTTATTAGAACTTACAGATAAAACTGCCGCTATTATCGGTTTTGGTGATGTTGGATTAGAGGTAGCAAAAAGGCTTAAGGCATTTGGTGTAAATGTAATTGGTGTTGGTCGACGAGAAATAAAGTCACAAGTAATTGATGAATATTACTTAGTCAATCAAATTGATGATGTACTAAGAAAGAGTGACATTGTAGTTTTGACACTTCCTCTTACAAAGGAAACATATCATTTGATTGATACTAACAGGATTATAAATATGAAGGATAATAGTGTCCTTATTAATGTTTCTCGTGGCGGGATTATAGATAAGTCATCACTAATAGACGCGGTTAAAGGAAATAAATTTCTTGGCATAGCTCTTGACGTGTTTGACGAGGAGCCGTTGCAGGAGGAAAGTCAATTGTGGGATTTTGAGAGAGTAATAGTTACACCTCACAATTCATTTGTTTCTGATAAAACAAATGAAAGGTTATTCAATCTTTTAGTATTTAATCTTCGAAATCTTATTAACTAGGCTTACAAAATTATATTAATGGGTCAATTAATTAAGGGTGGATAAAGCAGTGGCAACTAAAAAAATAGAAAGTACCTTGAATAATAATTCACATCTACAAAAATTGCTGTTTAGACGGGGATATTTATTTACTTCAAAGAAAATAAATAATAACAATGAATTTCCCTTT
>CALGSR010000430.1 GCA_937902115.1 uncultured Bacillus sp.
AAGAGTCTGGTGTAATCGCAAAGGAATCGTGCGGATCGTTTTTAAATTCGTCGTTATATCCTCTCCTGTTTCCCCATCCCCGCGGGTTGCTCCTCGGACAAAGAGTCCCTTTTCATATTTTAAGGAGATCGCCAAGCCATCGATTTTCAATTCACAGACATACGTGATACTATCGCCGACAGCCTGTCTGACCCTTCTGTCAAAATCCTGCAGGTCTGCTGCACTGAAGGCATTTCCCAAACTTAACATTGGGGATTCATGCTGTACTTTATTGAACATCTCAAGAACCTGTCCACCCACACGCTGTGTAGGTGAATCAGGTGTAATCAATTCTGGAAAATTCTCTTCTAACTGTGTTAATTCGCGGTAAATCCTGTCATATTCAGCATCCGAAATAGACGGGCTGTCGAGGACATAATACTCATAACCATACTGGTTTAATTGAGAGCGTAATTCTTTTATTTTCTTTTCAGCATTTTGAAGGTCCATATAAGCTTCCTTTCCTGCAAAATGAATTATTATTTTGGCATTGTTAAATCTTGTTGTTGATTCACATACCCGCCTTATATATATGGGCTCACTACGTTCCTTGTAGCCAAGGAAAACCCGTTCACCGCATATACATAAGGCTAAAATCAACACAGAACATTAACAGAGCCGTTATTTTACTTGTTTAATCGGAGCGAATTTTGCTAGCAACCGTTTGATCCCGACTGGACTTGGAAAAGCAATATCAAGCTCGGTTCCTTCACCGGCGCCTCTCACACTGACAACTGTGCCAATCCCCCACTTGCCGTGCTCAGCCTTGTCCCCGACTTTCCATTCTGCTTCGTCTCCGCCTGTCGATGTCATCGTTGGTCTCATAACCGCTTTACGCTGCGCTGCTTGAGGCTGGCGGGTCCGGCCGGCAAAGTCGGAGGAACTACTGCTGGTGCCTGTATTCATGATGCCTTGTCTACCGCTTCTTCTAGGCTCCATGCCCTCAATTAACTCCTCCGGGATTTCCTTAATAAAGCGGGAGGGCAGATTCAAGTTTGTCCGGCCAAATAATGTTCTCATTTGCGCATTGGTAATAAAAAGCTGTTCTTCAGCCCTTGTTATGCCAACATACATTAAACGTCGTTCTTCTTCCATTTCCTCCGGCTCTGCTAAGGAACGGCTGTGAGGAAAGACTCCTTCTTCAAGCCCAATAAGAAAAACAACCGGGAATTCAAGACCTTTTGCAGAGTGAAGCGTCATTAATACGACAGCATCTGTTTTACCACCATCATCATCTAATTTATCGATATCCGCAACAAGCGCAAGGTCCGTTAAAAAGCCAACTAAACTTTTGTCTTCGCTAGTTTCTTCAAAGTTTTTCGTAACAGACAGAAACTCATCTAAGTTCTCGAGCCGGCTTTCAGCTTCAAGCGATTTCTCCGCCTTGAGCATATCACGATATCCTGTTTTCTCAAGAACTTCTTCCACGAGCTCTGTCACGGATAAATATTCTTGCATTTGTTCATAGCCGCCGATTAATTTTCTGAATTCCCCAGCGGCCTTTGTAATTTTCGGGCTTAGGCCAATTAGCTCAACAGATTCAAGCGCTTCATACATAGACATATCATGTCTTGTCGCAAAGTTTGCTATCTTATCGACTGAGGTGGAACCGATCCCTCTTTTCGGGACATTAATCACCCTCGTCAGACTAATATCGTCGTTCGGATTTGCAATGAGACGCAGGTAAGCAAGGATATCCTTAATTTCCTTCCGATCATAGAACTTTGTTCCGCCCACAATCGAATACTCAATATTGGATTTCAACAGTGCTTCCTCCATGACACGGGACTGAGCATTTGTCCGATAAAGGATCGCTATTTCGGAATATTTCCGCTGTTCCTTTTGCACAAGCTCCTTCATTTTTCCGACAACAAATTGAGATTCCCCTTGTTCACTGTCCGCTCGATAATATTGAATTTTATTCCCCTCAGGATTTTCCGTCCATAAATTCTTTTCTTTGCGGTTATTATTATTCGATATTACTTCGTTTGCTGCTTGAAGAATCCGCTTTGTTGAGCGGTAATTTTGTTCCAAAAGAATCGTTTCTGTCCGTGGGTAATCTTTTTCAAATGAAAGGATATTTGTAATATCCGCACCGCGCCAACGATATATCGATTGGTCCGAATCGCCAACGACGCATAAATTTTGAAAACGTGAAGCCAATAGTTTCACAAGGGTGTACTGGGATTTGTTGGTATCCTGGTACTCATCCACGTGGATATATTGGAATTTCCGCTGATAATACTCGAGCACTTCAGGTACTCGCATGAAAAGATTGATCGTTTGCATGATGAGGTCATCAAAGTCGAGGGCCTGATTTTTCTGCAGGCGTTTTTGAAATTCCTTATAGACATCGCTCACCACAAGTTCAAAGTAGCCGCTCGCTGTTTTATCATATTTTTCCGGGTCAATTAATTCATTCTTTGCTGAGCTGATCGCTCCAAGCAAAGCACGAGGGTCATATTTTTTCGGATCAATATTTTTATCCTTGAGGATGGCTTTAATTACTGACAGTTGATCGGTTGAATCTAAGATCGTGAAATTTCGGTTATATCCAATTCGGTCAATATCCCTGCGAAGAATTCTAACGCACATGGAGTGAAAGGTGGAGATCCAAATTTCGTCAGCGGCTCCGCCCATCATCTTATAAATCCGTTCCCTCATCTCGCGTGCAGCCTTGTTCGTGAAAGTAATCGCCAGAATGTTGTAAGGATTGACACCTTTTTCAACCATTAAATAGGCAATACGATGGGTTAAGACCCTTGTCTTGCCGCTGCCGGCACCCGCCATAAGCAGCAACGGCCCTTCTGTCGCCTTCACTGCTTTCTGCTGCTGCGGATTTAAGCCGTTTAACAATTTTTCTGATAAAAAATTCATTTTATTTATTACACCGCCTAATACGAACATTTGTTTCTATTCTACACCCTATTACTTCTATTATCAATGTCCTTTATTTTTTTAATACAGTTTGCAATGCTGCATGAATATCTTCATATATAATATTGCCGACAACGATGACATCTGCGAGTTCAGCCATTTCTTCTGCTTGGCTGCGGCTTGTGATTCCACCTCCGTAAAACAACAGAGTGTTGCAAAGTGTCCTTTTTGCCTCAGCCACGTATGCTGGGTCCCCGTATGTACCGCTATATTCTAAATAGAAAATGGGCAGATGAAACATCTTTTCTGCCATCATCCCATAGGCCGCTGTATCTTCCTTTGTTAAATCAGTGTTTGCCTTCGTCAGTTTTGCGGCTTTACATTCTGCATTTAATATACAGTACCCTTGGAGCATAACCTCATCCCAGTTCATTAAGTGTCCGTATTCTTTTACCGCCTGATGATGAAGCCCATTGATCCATTTCGTTTCAGAACTGTTTAATACAGTTGGAATAAAATAAAGATCAAAACCAGGTGTAACTGTTTCGATAGAAGAAATTTCTAATACACATGGAAGGACATAGCGGCGGACTCTGGCCATTAAATTCAATATATTTTCAAGTGTTACACCATCCGTGCCACCGATGATGATCGCATCTGTTCCCGACTCACAAATTTTTTCAAGTGCTTCATCAGATATGGTCTTATTCGGATCGAGCTTAAAAACATGCCTCCATTCGCGAATATCGTACATGCAACTGCCTCCAATCTCTCTTTACATCTAATCATTATAGCATTCCATCATGGATTAAAAAAATATATTCCGTGATGTTTTTTGGGGGTGATGGAGGGGATTTTAGCAAGGGGGATGGGAGATTTAATCTTACTGTCTAAGTTTGTTCCTCATTTTGTCTATCGATAAAGGATATTTTTTCGCGGTTTCCCTGAATTTTGTCCTTCATCGCCTTGATGAAGAACATTTTCACCATTCTCTCCGCCATTTTGTCCTTCATCAGTCTAATTCCACGCTCTTTCCCGTTATCCTTATCCAAAATTCACCTCTCCTACCTACTTCTCACTCACCAACTGGGACAAGGAACCCGGAACCTTTTCCCAACAAAAAACCGATGGAAGTCTGCTCCATCGGTTTTTTATTATTTGTCTGCCGCCTCTTGACTTTTTTGTTTTTCTTTTACCCGTTCTAAAGCCATATCGTAAGCATCGTTGCCATAGTTTAAGCATCGTTTCACACGCGAAATCGTTGCGGTGCTCGCCCCGGTTTCGGTCTCAATCGTGTGATATGTTTTTCCTTCTTTCAGCATCCGAGCAACCTCTAGCCGCTGAGCTAAAGATTGAATTTCATTTACTGTGCACAAATCATCGAAAAACCGATAACATTCCTCTACATCTTTTAGTGAAAGAATGGCTTCAAATAATTGATCTAATGCACTTCCTCTTAATTTATCAATTTGCATTATTTATTTCTCCTTTTTACTAGCTGCGAAACTTGCACAATCAAGCAAAGTTCAATTGAATTTAAAGCATCCAATCATTCAATCCATTTCTTCAACTGCTTCCTGCTGTTAGCATACAGACTTACATTCATGTACCTGATGATATCAAGATCCTAATCCTGCCTCTTATTCATAAGTGACATCGTGATCCAGTCCTGTTTTTACAGGGATTATATTAATCCAAGTCTTGCCGGGAATCAATCCTACAGGTTTTCCGTTCGCATATGGCAGAATTCTTCCGTCCACATTTTCCCATTCTACTTCAAACATCTGTCCTTTTTGAAATAAGAACGCTCTGCCGCCGGAGGTTAGATCAATCTCACGATGCCCTACATCACTAACCACTTTATGGGCTGTTTCCACAACAAACACATTATCCACTAACACTGGATCTTTCGAATCATAGTCCGCGGTTTGGACACCGTTCGAGAATCGTTTATATTTCTCTGAATCCTTATCAAACTCGAAGGTTGAACTGAACACTTGGTCATAATAGGAGATAGATATCTTATTGGCCGCAACACCAGACAACTTTTCTACTTCTTTTTCCGCTAAAAATGTTAATGAATCGGGTTCCGTATCCATATCATAATCCTTTTGTTCGGCACCTTTCATGATATTCTTAAATTGAATATAGGAATTATGCGGTGCTTTGCGGAAACTTGCTCTTTCAAAAAGCGTTCCATCATAATACAAACCATTTAAGTTATCAATATAACCGCTTTTCAGCATTCTTTCAGCAGTTAAACTGTTTCCGTGAGCAACATAGAGACTATCATACCCCTTAGCCAGTTCAATATAATAATCGCGGGCACTTCGGACAGGTCCTACTTTATTTGGCTGTTCACTTTGATAAACAGCAAGGAATCGGGTCACATTCCCCTCTACCAACACTTCATACACAATATCTGCTTGAGGCAAACCGGATTGGGGTCTTGCTGAAGGATGATTATTCACCATTACTGCAACAGCCCTTCCAGTCACTTCCTCTTCACTGCCCATTCCAGTTAAAGGATAGTGAAAGGAATATTCCTTCTCCTTGTCCGACTGTTGCGGTTCTTCTATGACATCAGAATTTTGTTCTTCGTTGTCCTGCACTACAGGTTCCTTTTTACTACACCCTACTGCGATCAGCACTACAACAGTAAATAAGACCAACCACTTTTTCAACACGGAAAACACCTCATTTACGTTCTATTCCTTTCGCTACTCTCTTTCATTTTAACGCATTATAGTCGGAAAGAGTATCATTTTATTCATGACATCATACATTCCTCTTGGTGTTACGCGAATATATGGCAAATGAGTCGTAGAGAAAAACAGCAGGGAATGAAAAGGATCTTCGAATTTATATCCCTTAAGTCGCAAGTAATCCGCGAAATCTTTTAAATCGATAATCAATTCTTCAATACTTTTATTTGACATCAGGCCTTTTAGCTGCAGCGGGATTTCTTTGATGATCTCGCCATTCTCTGCAATCACCATCCCTCCGCCAATTTCCTTCATTCTTGCAAAAGCCTTTAATAAGTCAGATTTTCTTTTTCCAATCAGGATAATATCTCCTGTATGAGAAAATGAAGTAGCGAGGCCGGATAAACTCTTTGCAAAGCCCTTCACAAGCGTATTAATTCTCCATTTTCCTTTGCGGTCCACCAGCATAAAGAAACATTCATCTTCACTATGTTCCAGTTGATCATTATAAACATCAATCGAGATTGAATATGGTTTAGTAATCACGGCATTTTCCATAGATATTCCAAATGGCATAGAAAATTGCAGATCTTCCATCGTTAAATCCCAATCCAGTTCTAAAGGTTCTAAGTCATATTCACTCCACTCAAGCGGCTCATATAATTCCGAGTGAGATACTCCATCACGTTTGACCCATTTTCCTTTTGCCAGGACAGAAACGGGTGTAGGATTTTTTTCATCCGTTAAAAAATTAATATTGGCGATTCTACCTGTGGCAATATTCCCATGTAAATATTCGATATTATGATAACGAGCCACATTCAAGGTTGCCATATTATAAGCATCAATCACTGGAACCCCATTTTCAATGGCGATTCGAATCATGTTATCAATAATTCCATCTTCATAGAAATTTGCTGCGGAACCATCTGTTGTAAACATGAATTTGTCGTATGTGGAAATTCCTAACTCGTGGATTTCACTTAACAACTTTGCTAAATCTGCGCGAATTCCGGAATTTCTTAATGAAACCATATACCCCTGCATCAGGCGATCATATACTTCTTTTCCTGTCATTGCTTCATGGTCGCTGTCTGCACCAAGAAGGTTCATTTTTACTAATGTTTTTTCAGACGCACCAGGAAGATGGGCCTCTATTTTCTTGCGCATTCTCTTTGCTTCCTGAATCCAATGGAGCATCATATCATCGCCGTCTAATAACTTAGGCCAGCCTGTCAACTCTCCTCCTTGCAGGACAGCATCATGCTCCAGCCATGATTTAATATGATTGTGTGAGAAAGTCTGTTCCTCATATTGTATTTCTGTCTGCGAATCAAACCGGCACCACCAATACATACTTGTCGGAATATGCCTCATTTCACGTAAAAAAGAAAACGCTTTCTTTTTGTCGGTTTGTAAAAATAATACAAGGTTGTCATTGATTAATGTTGTTGTTCCAAACCTCGATGCATACGCAGCCAATGATAGGGGATTATATAAAAGAAACGGATGGGCATGCGGTTCAATATACCCCGGAACTAAGAGCATCTCTGAACAATCAACGATTTCGCAACCGTCCAGACGGGAGGGCAGTTTGTCACCAACGTAAATAATTCGATCTTCGTAAATCCATATATTTGCAGTCATCCATTGACGGAATATTTGATTTAAATAGCGGGCGTTTTTTAATAATATGGTTGGTGCTTGTTTGCCATCGATGATCGCAACATGCTCACGTAATTGCTTGTTTTTCCAACGGTAGCGCTGTTCCAGCATAAAAACACCCCTCCTTTTAAGACACATTTTTGTTAACACTATAGGTGATTTGTTATCTATAGTAACATATTTTATCTTTTAGCGCACTAAAGAGTTCTTAAAGATTTGGTAACAATAATTAACAAAGAATGGAGGTTGTAAAATATATGAAGGTAAAAGAAAATATCGGGATTATGAATGCGCTAATTAGAATAACGGTTGGTCTGACCCTCCTGGCATTTGGTACTGCTAAATTGTCCAGGATGCCTTGGCGGAGCAGCTATTTATTTGTGATGATGTGCGGAGCGATGAAGGTCGCGGAGGGGATTGTCCGTTATTGCCCAATTACTGCCTTGCTGCAAAAAGAAAACTTTTGTATTCAGTTGAATTGCAAGAGTGACCAAGCAAACAATCAAAACGAAGCCAACACAGATTTAGATGCACCATTGGATTATAATCCAACTTAAAAAGGACAAGGCTGTTTTATAAGCATATGTTTTTTTACAAAAAAAGAAGGCGGAAATCTTCCCACGCCTTCTTTTTGTTTTTATATAATTTAAACCTCTGAACTTTGATAACTATCCGCTTTAAGATTGCGCTGCAATGGCTCTGAATCCAATGTCTTTGCGGTAGAATACTCCGTCGCATTGAAGTTTTTCAAGTGCTTTATATACTTCTTTCTGTGCTTCTGCAAGAGAATCCGCCTTCGCTCCTGCTAAGAGGACGCGGCCTCCGTTTGTTTCGAATTCGCCGTCAGCACCGTTCTTCGTGCCTGCATGGAACACAAAAGCTTCCTTGCTCACAGCATCTAGTCCGTGCAGAACAGCACCTTTTTCGTAGCTTTCCGGATATCCGTTCGCTGCAACGACAACGCCGATCATTGATTTGTCATCCCATTCAATTTCGACATCCTCGCCGGCAATTACTTTTTCCAAGACTTCAACAAGATCCGATTTCATTCTCGGAAGTACCACCTGTGTTTCTGGGTCACCGAAACGAGCATTGAATTCAATGACTTTTGGACCATTTGCCGTTTTAATTAACCCGGCATAAAGGACTCCGCAAAAATAACGGTCCTCTTTCACCATCGCTGCTGCTGTAGGTATTAAGACAGTTTCAATGGCAGTATCCACTGCTTCCTGACCGATATGTGGAACAGGAGAGTAGGCACCCATTCCTCCTGTATTCGGCCCTTTATCACCGTCATAGGCACGTTTATGGTCTTGAGCAATTTCCAATGGAAATACTTTTTCCCCATTCACTAATGCCATAAGAGAGAATTCTTCTCCCTCTAAAAACTCTTCAATTACAACGGTTGCTGAGGCATCGCCAAATTTGGCATCCACAAGCATATCCTTAAGAGAAGCTAATGCTTCATCCAGTGTTAATGCAACTGTAACACCTTTACCCGCTGCAAGACCATCCGCCTTAATAACAATTGGTGCACCTTTTTCTTTTACATAAGCAACGGCTTGATCGTAATCATGAAAAACCTCGTATTCACCAGTCGGAATCTGATATTTTTTCATAATTTCCTTTGCAAAAGATTTACTTCCTTCAATCTCAGCCGCCCTTTGTTTCGGTCCGAATACTTTTACCCCAGCAGCTTCAAAAGCGTCAGCAAGCCCTGCTAATAGCGGTACTTCAGGTCCAATAATGGCTAAGCCCACTCCATTTTCCTTCGCAAATTGCACAAGCTGTTCCTGATTGCTTTCATCAATTTGAACGAGCTGCGCAACATCGATCATTCCTGCATTTCCCGGTGCTGCAAAAACAGTCTCTACCTTTGAACTTTCTTTTACTTTCCGGCATATCGCATGTTCACGGCCACCGCGGCCGATAACCAATACATTCATTCCGTTCAGCTCCTGCTATATTAATGTTTGGTAATGTTTATGTCAAAAATCAAATACGCCTTGGCGTATTTGCGCCCGATTTTTTTCGAGCTTGCTCGAAAAACTTCCCCTTAAAAATCGAGGCATCCGCCGGAGGCTTTAACTTCATTCAGCCGGGATTTAAACCCCACTAAGTTGGTAAAGTTATGCATTCATTCCGTTACTTATAGAAGTGGGAGACTTCTACTGAATAAAGTTAAAATGATGCGGCCGTTTCGTTTCGAACAGTACAAAACAAAACGGCTTAAGTTCACGCTTCATTATCGACGAAAAATGGGTGATTAATGTTTGAAATGGCGAATGCCGGTAAATACCATGGCAATACCGTATTCATTTGCCTTTTTTATAGAATCTGCATCTTTAATTGAGCCGCCTGGCTGGATAATCGCCGTAATTCCCGCTTTTGCCGCTGCTTCAACTGTATCATCCATCGGGAAGAAGGCATCGGAAGCAAGGGCTGCACCTTTTGCTTTTTCTCCCGCTTGTTCAAGTGCAATTTTCGCAGAGCCGACACGGTTCATTTGTCCGGCACCGATTCCAAGTGTCATATGTTTATCAGATACAACAATGGCATTCGATTTAACATGTTTGACAACTTTCCAGCCGAATTTTAATGCTTCCCATTCTTCTTCAGTCGGTTGTCTGTCAGTTGCAACTGAAATGTTGGCATCATCCAATGAATAACGGTCTGCATCCTGTGTTAGAAGCCCACCTTCAACAGAAGTAAGAGTCATTTCCTTCGTTCCTTGGGCTTGGAAGTCGATAGATAAGAGACGAATATTTTTCTTAGATGTTAAAACTGCTAATGCTTCTTCAGTGAATGAAGGAGCAATAACGATTTCAAGGAAAATTTCATGAAGCTTTTCCGCTGTTCGTTTATCTACTTCACGGTTAAGGGCAATAATACCGCCAAAAATGGAAACCGGATCAGCTGCAAATGCCTTTTCAAACGCATCAAAAATATCGCTGCCTGTACCAATTCCACATGGATTCATATGCTTAACAGCAACGGCTGCAGGAGCATCAAACTCTCTCACCATTTGCAATGCTGCATCTGCATCATGGATGTTATTATATGAAAGCTCTTTTCCATGTAATTGAGTCGCATAAGCGATGGAGAATTTTGAACCTAGCGGCTTTTGATAGAAAGCGGCCTTTTGATGCGGATTTTCCCCATAACGAAGCGGCTGCTTTAATTCATATGTAACCGTTAATTTTTCTGGAGTTTCAAGACCAACCAATTCAGTCATGTATCCGGAAATGATGGAATCATAGGCAGCCGTGTGTCGGAATACCTTTGCTGCTAATGCACGTTTGGTTTCGAATTTCACTTCGCCAGTCTCTTTTAAATCGTTGATGACCGTTTCATAGTCTATAGGATCAACAACAACTGCCACATATTGATGGTTTTTCGCCGCTGATCTCAGCATAGTCGGTCCGCCGATATCAATATTTTCAATCGCATCGTCTACTGTTACATCTGGTTTCTCAATCGTTTGTTGGAATGGATACAGGTTTACACAGACAATTTGAATCGGATCAATTTTATGCTCAGCCATTTGTGCCGCATGACTTGGATCGTCAAATTTCGCCAAAAGTCCGCCATGAATTAAAGGATTTAATGTTTTCACACGTCCGTCCAAAATTTCAGGGAATCCAGTTACATCATCTACACCAATAACAGGCACTCCATTGTCAGCTAATGCTTGTTTTGTTCCACCTGTTGAAATAATTTCAAAACCTTGTTCTACCAATTGTTTCGCAAATTCGACTACCCCAGTTTTATCAGATACACTGATTAATGCACGTTTTTTCATGAGTTTCCTCCCCTAGTGATTTGTTCACCTGACTTAATAGAAATTTCCCATAAATATTGTTTTACTGCCGATTTATCTTGTAAAATAGCCCTTGTCGTTCGAACTTATTTCGCTGTCTTTTCCGTTTGGAAAAGTTTTTCTAGAACAGCTGGATACAATTTATGCTCCACAGCATGAATTTTCTCCGCCAGACTATCCAACGTTTCATTTTCCCCAAGCGCTACGGATTGCTGATCAATGATCGGACCGGTATCCATCCCCTCATCAACATAATGGACCGTGACCCCTGTTTCAGGTACGCCTGCCGCTAAAGCCTGTCCAATTGCATCTTTACCAGGAAAAGCCGGGAGTAAAGAAGGATGGATATTGACAATTTTACCTTGATAAGCAGACAGTAAGGTATGGCCGATTAAACGCATATAGCCTGCAAGCACGATAAATTCCACTTGATTCTCTCTCAGTTTTTCCAGAATCGCCTTTTCATACGCTGCCTTATCTTCATATTCTTTCGCTGTAAAAGTAAAGGCTGGAATATTTTCCACTTCTGCCCGCTTCACGCAATAAGCGTCTTTATGGTCGCACACTAAAAGCTGAATCGATGCGTCGATAGCATCTTTTTTGATGGCATCAATAATCGCTTGAAAGTTTGTCCCGCTTCCGGAAGCAAACACAGCAATTTTCTTCATAAAACTTTCCTCCGTTTTCCTAATGACTATGCATTTGACGTACTTTATGGATGCCTTATTTTAAGGTAATTTCAATTCCTGCTTCCGCAGTTACGGTTCCCATTGCGTATGCTTTTTCACCTGCAGCGTTAAAGTGTTCCATTACTGCCTCTGCATCCTTTTCATCAACTACAATGACCATACCTGTTCCCATATTAAAAGTATTATACATATCTAAGCGGTCAAGCTTTCCAAGTGATTGCATTAAATTAAATACAGCCGGGACTTCCCATTTATCCTCTGCAAGCTTTGCTCCAAGTCCTTCAGGTAGCATCCGTGGAATATTTTCGATAAAACCACCGCCGGTAATATGCGCTAATCCTTTTAACTTGAATTTCTTCAGTGCTTCCAAGATTGGTTTTACATAAATTCTTGTCGGCTTTATTAGCTCTTCCCCAAGCGTACTTCCAAGCTCTTCCACTTGATCGTTGAGATTCATTTTTGCATCCTGGAAGAAAATTTTACGCACAAGTGAATAGCCGTTACTGTGAATACCACTTGATGCCAGCCCGATTAATACATCACCAGCTTTAATGTCTTCACCTGTAATCAAAGCGCTTTTTTCACAAGCACCTACTGAAAAACCGGCTAAATCATAGTCTTCCTCGCTGTACATTCCAGGCATTTCTGCAGTCTCGCCGCCAACAAGGGCACAGCCAGCTTGTTCACAGCCATCAGCAACGCCTTTGACAATCGCTTCAATTTTTGCCGGATCTGCTTTCCCACAAGCGATATAATCTAAGAAATAAAGTGGTTCCGCTCCCTGTACCACGATATCATTGACACACATTGCCACGGCATCAATGCCGATCGTGTCATGACGATCCATCATGATAGCAAGCATTAATTTTGTTCCTACTCCATCCGTTCCAGATACGAGAACAGGTTCCTTCAAATTTAACGTTGATAAATCAAACATACCGCCGAAACCGCCTAATCCACCAAGGACACCGGGTCTCATTGTTTTTTGGACATGCTTCTTCATCCGTTGAACAGCCTCATAACCGGCTTCAATATTTACACCTGCTTGTTCATATGCTTTGGCCATATTGATCCTCCATTAAATAGGCCGGTTATTCTTACACTACAACCGGCATTTTTTTTATAAAATATATCCTATGAACATAACAAGATTTATCTTTCGAGAGGTTACTTCTGTAAACGTACGGTTTCCCGAAAGGAAAATCAAGTTACGGTTGTTTCTTTAATTAGTTTTCGTTGTCAAAGCATCTTGTTCTTTATATACTTCTTTGTGCTGTTGTGGATAGAGTTCAGTTGGATATTTCCCAGTGAAACATGCCAGGCAGTGCCCACCGGTTTCACTTTCATCTTGACGGCCAATTGCCTCTACCATTCCTTCTGGACTTAAAAATGTTAATGTATCGGCATTAATAATTTGTCTAATCTCTTCTACAGTTTTATCCGCAGCAATTAACTCTTCTCTTGTTGATGTATCAATTCCATAAAAACATGGATCCGTAAGTGGTGGTGAGCTGATAACTACATGCACTTCTGTTGCGCCTGCATCACGAAGCAAATTGACAATACGTTTGCTCGTTGTTCCACGAACAATCGAGTCATCTACCATAATTACCCGTTTCCCTTCGACTACACCACGGACAGGAGAAAGCTTCATTTTAACCCCTTTTTCCCGCAATGCCTGCGAAGGCTGGATAAACGTACGGCCTACATAACGGTTCTTGATTAATCCCAATTCATAGGGGATCCCTGCAGCTTCGGCATAACCAATTGCAGCAGAAATACTTGAATCAGGCACACCTGTTACAACATCTGCTTCAATCTTCGCTTCTTCCGCAAGTTTTTTACCAAGCCGCTTCCGTGCAGAGTGAACATTTACCCCGTTAATATTGCTGTCCGGACGGGAGAAGTAAACATACTCCATCATGCACATCGCTTGATTTGTAGACTTAGCATACATTTCAGAACGGAAGCCATTGTCATCAATAATCAGCAATTCGCCTGGTAAAATATCACGGATAAACTCCGCACCTACTACATCAAAAGCACAGGTTTCTGAGGCGACTACGTATGCATCGCCAAGCTTTGCCAACGATAACGGGCGCATGCCATTCGGGTCCAGTGCGACGAGCATCTCTGTTTCTGTCATAATCAGAAACGCAAAAGCTCCTTTAATCATACTTAAGGCATTTTTCACTCGCTCTTTAAAAGGAACCGTACCGCCTCTTCTAATTAAATGGGCTAAAACCTCTGTATCTGAGCTTGTTTGAAAAATGCTTCCTTGGCCTTCTAATTGGCCTTTTAATTGTTCAGCATTGATTAAATTCCCATTATGGGCAAGGGCAAGACTTCCTGTCTGAAAATGGAATAGAAGGGGCTGTACATTTTCAAAACCGCTGCCTCCTGCAGTTGTATAGCGGACATGGCCAATCGCGGCCTTTCCTCCTTGCAGCTCCTTCATCGCATCAGACGTGTATATTTCAGTAACAAGACCTTCGCCTCTTACCGCTTTTACCTTTTTACCATCGGAAACTGCAATCCCTGTGCCCTCTTGACCCCGGTGCTGTAAACTATGAAGCCCGTAATAGGTGATTTGAGCGGGGTCCGCATGACCCCAAATCCCGAATAAGCCACATTCTTCATTCAAACCTTTTATTTCAGCAAGCATGGAATAGCCCCTCTCCAAGCAGTTTCTAATTTTTCAACAGGAGTATCAACGATTGCTTCCCCGTTATGAACCACTTTCAGTAATGGTTCTTCTGTTACTTCACCAACTAAAGTGGCGCCAGTCAATTTCTCAAATGCATCTTTATCTTCTTTTTTCACTGATAATAAGAAACGCGATTGTGATTCACTAAACAGGGCAGATACAGCATTACCTGTTACTTCAACTGTTGCTCCCAACCCTGCTGAGGAAATGGCGCTTTCTGCTAACGCAACAGCAAAGCCGCCTTCAGCCAGATCATGAGCTGACGCGACAAGGCCCGCTTGAATCGCATCAAGGACTGCCTTTTGGTTGTTAGATTCTACGGCTAAATCAATTTCAGGAGATTTCCCTGAGATTTGACCCTCTACTAATTTTTGCAGTTCGCTTCCGCCAAACTCGTCTTTTGTTTCCCCTAATACATAAATTAAGTCGCCGGCTTGTTTAAAGGACTGTGTTGTAATATGATCGATATCCTTAACAAGTCCAACCATACCAACAACAGGAGTTGGATAAATAGCTGTTCCATTCGTTTCATTATATAGAGAAACGTTCCCGCCAATGACAGGAGTTTTTAATTCCGTACATGCTGCACTCATCCCGTCCGCTGCTTTTTCAAGCTGCCAGAAAATTTCCGGTTTCTGCGGATTTCCGAAGTTTAGACAGTCTGTAATTGCAAGCGGCTCAGCACCGGAACAAACAATATTTCTTGCCGCTTCAGCTACTGCAATTTTCCCGCCTGTCTCTGGATCTAAGTAAATGTAACGTGAATTACAGTCCGTTGTCATCGCAAGGGCTTTTCTTGTGCCACGGATACGAAGAACGCCAGCATCAGAACCAGGTGCAACGACTGTATTTGTCCGTACCATATAATCATATTGGCCATAAACCCATTCTTTGCTTGCAATGGTTGGCTGTTTCAACAGCTTAATAAGCGTTTCTTCATAATTTCCAATTTCGGGAACTTTACTTTCCATCGCTTGGAACTCGCGATAGTAAGCAGGTTCGCTTGATGGCATATGGTAAACAGGGGCCTCTTCAGCCAGAGCATCTGCCGGTACCTCTGCAGCGATTTCACCTTTATGAAGCAGGCGAACCATTTTATCATCTGTAACCTTCCCAATTGCCACGCAATCTAAATCATATTTCTTAAAGATTGCTTTAATTTCATCTTCGCGGCCCACTTGTACGACAAGCAGCATACGTTCCTGTGACTCAGATAGCATCATTTCATATGGTGTCATCCCTGTTTCACGCTGCGGTACTAAATCAAGGTTCATTTCAATTCCGTATCCAGCTTTACTTGCCATTTCTGATGAAGAACTAATAAGACCTGCGGCACCCATATCTTGAATCCCGATTAACGCATCAGACTTAACGACTTCCAAGCATGCTTCAAGTAATAGTTTTTCCATAAATGGATCCCCTACTTGTACAGCCGGTCTTTTCTCTTCAGATGCTTCCGTTAATTCTTCTGAAGCAAATGTTGCTCCGTGAATCCCATCGCGGCCTGTTTTCGCACCGACATACATGACAGTATTTCCTGTCCCTTTTGCCTGGCCTTTTTGAATGTCTTTATGGTCAATCAGACCAACACACATCGCATTAACTAATGGATTTCCTTCATAACATGGGTCAAAATAAATTTCTCCGGCCACAGTTGGAACCCCGATACAGTTACCATAGCCTGCAATCCCGGCTACAACCTCTTTAAAAAGATACTGCGTACGAGCAGATGAATCCAGTTCACCGAAACGAAGTGAGTTTAACATCGCAATGGGTCTTGCTCCCATGGAAAAAATATCACGAAGAATTCCGCCGACACCTGTAGCTGCCCCTTGATATGGTTCAATAGCTGATGGATGGTTATGGCTTTCAATTTTGAAAACAACGGCCTGATTATCACCGATATCGACAACCCCGGCTCCTTCACCTGGACCCATCAACACATGTTCGCCGCTTGTCGGGAATCTTTTCAAAACAGGCTTCGATGTTTTATAACTGCAATGCTCTGACCACATAACGGAAAATAATCCTAATTCCGTATAATTAGGCAGACGGCCAAGGATTTTTTCTACCATCGCAAACTCTTCTGTCGTCATGCCCATGCTTTTATATATTTCTTCTTGTTTTATTTGTTCCGCACTTGGTTCAAGCTTTAACGACATGACTTTCCCTCCATTGTTTAACAATCGATTGGAATAATTTCAGACCATCAGCACCGCCTAAAAGCTCATCGACTGCTCTCTCTGGGTGAGGCATCATTCCTAATACATTTCCTTTTTCATTTACAATCCCGGCAATGTCAACAAGGCTGCCGTTTGGATTACTTTCATAGGTGAAAACAATTTGATTATTTTTCTTTAATGTTGCAAGTGTTTCTTCATCACAGTAATAGTTTCCTTCTCCATGAGCAATCGGAACCGTAATGATTTCATCCTTTTTATAAACATTAGAGAACATCGTTTCGTTATTAACAACCTTTAATTCTACCGGACGGCAGATAAATTGCAGGCTTTCGTTTCTTTTCATTGCACCCGGCAATAACCCTGCTTCTAAGAGAATTTGAAATCCATTACATACGCCAAGCACTGGTTTACCGGCTTCAGCAGCTTTTACAACTTCTTTCATTACATTACTAAAACGAGCAATCGCGCCGCAACGTAAATAGTCCCCATATGAGAAACCACCGGGAAGCAGAATGCCGTCATATTCTTCCAAACCTTCTGTATCATGCCATACGTACTCAACTTCTTCGCCTAATTCATCCTTAATCGCATGATACATATCTATATCACAGTTGGATCCAGGAAAAACGATGACCGCAAACTTCACTTTGCAACAGCCTCCTCAATTTCAAAGTGGTAGTCTTCAATGACCGGGTTTGCCAGCAAACGATCACAAACTTCTTTCACTACTTCTTCAACTGGACGGTCGGATTTTTCAACTTGCAGTTCCATATATTTACCAATACGAACATCAGAAACCTCATTGTAGCTCATGGCGTGCAATGAATGCATAACTGCTGTTCCTTGTGGATCCAATACGCTTTCTCTCAACGTAACATATACCTTTACTTTATACATTTGGACTGCCCCCTAATTTGGCTAAAATAATTTCATATGCATCCGTTAAATTCCCTAGGTCACGGCGGAATACATCTTTATCAAGCTTTTGATTCGTTTCTGCATCCCACAAACGGCAAGTATCAGGTGAAATTTCGTCTGCAAGCAGGATGTTTCCTTCTGCGTCTTTGCCAAATTCAAGCTTGAAGTCAATCAGTTTTATATTAAACTCAGCAAAAAGGCTTGATAATACCTCATTGACTTTAAGAGCCATTTCTTTAATTAATTCTCTATCTTCTTGTTTAGCGATCCGTAACACTTCAATGTGGTCATCTGTTAATAGAGGGTCGCCTAAAGCATCATCTTTATAATAAAATTCCACAATCGGTCTTGATAGTTTCTCGCCTTCTTCTAAACCAAGCCTTTTTGAAAAGCTTCCCGCAGCTATATTGCGGACAACTGTTTCTAGAGGAACAATCGTGACTTTTTTTACAAGCTGTTCTGTTTCCGAAATTCGATTAATAAAATGGGATTCGATGCCTTTGTCTTTAAGCTTTTCAAAAATTAAACTTGTGATTTCATTGTTTAAACGGCCTTTTCCGGCAATCTCTGCCTTTTTAACGCCGTTAAAAGCTGTTGCCGAATCTTTATATTCAATCCATACTACTTGTTCATCATCTGTAGCATAAATTTTCTTTGCCTTGCCTTCATATAGCTGCACACCTTTTTCCATTAAAAAGCCTCCCTTTAACTTAAGGCTGACCAAGCATATTTTTCAGCCTCTCTAGGACTAAATACCAAATGCGCCTTGGCGTATTTGCGCCCGATTTTTTTCGAGCTCGCTCGAAAAGTTTCCTTTGAAAAATCGAGGCATCCGCCGGAGGCTTAACTTCATTCAACCGAGGTTTAAACCCCCACTGAATCGGAAAAACACTTTGTATTCATGCCTTAACTTTAGAAGTGGAGGACTTCTGCTGAATGAAGTTAAAATATCTATTTGGATTTCACTTCTACATTCTCTATCCTTAAGCTTGAAGCAAGGCCCCGTTTCGCTGTCCTACAGACCTAGTCTTTCAAAAATGGCATCTACATTTTTCAAATGGTAATTATAATCAAAGCAATCGGCAATTTCCTCAGGTGAAAGTTTTGCTGTGATTTTCTCATCTGTTTCGACTAAAAAACGGAAAGAAACCTGTTTATCCCATGCTTCCATCGCTCGCTTTTGTACAGTATCATACGCTTCTTCTCTGACAAGACCTTTGTCAATTAAAGCAAGCAGTACACGTTGCGAATATATGAGGCCATGTGTGCTTTCCATATTGCGCTTCATATTCTCCGGGAAAACCGTTAAGTTTTTCACAATATTCCCAAAACGATTTAACATATAATTTAAGGCGATTGTTGCATCAGGAATAATGACGCGTTCTGCGGAAGAATGGGAGATATCCCGTTCATGCCATAGTGCGACATTATCATAGGCTGTCATCATGTACCCGCGAATCACACGTGCCATCCCACACATGTTTTCCGAACCGATTGGATTTCGTTTATGCGGCATCGCTGATGATCCTTTTTGCCCTTTCGCAAATGCTTCTTCCACTTCACGGATTTCACTTTTTTGCAAACCGCGAATTTCGACGGCAAATTTCTCGATTGATGTCGCAATAAGAGCAATCGTGGACATATAGTGCGCATGACGATCCCGTTGCAAGGTTTGTGTTGAAATTGGCGCTGGTTTTGTACCAAGCTTTTCACATACATACTTTTCCACAAATGGGTCAATATTTGCGTAAGTACCAACAGCTCCGGAGATTTTACCGTATTCGATCCCTTCAGCCGCTTGTTTAAAACGTTCTAGATTACGTTTCATTTCTTCATACCAGAGAGCCACCTTCAACCCAAATGTTGTAGGTTCGGCATGAACACCATGTGTCCGGCCCATCATTACTGTGTATTTATGTTCTTGTGCTTTATTTTTTAAAACTTCAATGAAATTTTCGATATCCTTTAAAAGAATGGTATTGGCTTGTTTAATCAGATAAGACCAGGCAGTATCAACCACGTCCGTTGAAGTTAAGCCATAATGAACCCATTTTCTTTCCTCACCCAATGATTCAGAAACGGCACGAGTGAAGGCGACAACATCATGTCTTGTTTCTTTTTCAATTTCATAAATACGATTGATGTCAAATGATGCATTTTCACGGATCTTCGCTGCGTCTTCTTGCGGAATGACTCCAAGTTCAGCCCACGCCTCATCCGCTAAGATTTCAACTTCCAGCCATGCTTTATATTTGTTTTCCTCGGTCCAAATTGCACCCATTTCTGGTCTTGTATAACGGTCTATCATATGTTTCCCTCCGATCTACTCTGCCAATGCCACATCTTACCATATATTGCTGTTATCAATTTCCTTAAGTGCATCTGCAACGGAATTCCGCAGAATGGTCACATGCCCCATTTTCCGCTTTTCTTTCGCTTCTTTTTTTCCATATAAATGAATCTTCCAATTAGCAAGCTCAGGGATTTTCTCAATCACTCCTGCCTGATGTTCACCTAATATATTGACCATTACAGCCGGCTTCAGCAGCTCTGTGCTTCCTAAAGGCAAATTGCAGACGGCACGGATATGCTGCTCAAACTGAGAGGTTTCACAGGCCTCAATCGTGTAATGGCCTGAATTATGCGGTCTTGGTGCTAATTCATTTACATAAATTCCTTTTTCTGTGATAAACATTTCTACTGCCAGTGTGCCAACTAGCTGAAATTTCTCAGCTAATTGGGCCGCTATTTTGTTAGCCGAAACACTAGCCTGTTCATCAATTCTAGCTGGAACAATCGTTTCGTAGAGAATATTTTCGCGGTGAATGTTTTCTCCAACTGGAAAAACTGCTGTTTCCCCATTACTATTGCGGCAAACAATGACCGATACTTCTTTTTCAAATGGCACCCATTTCTCGAGGACACAGATTCCTGCATTTAAAAGAAGTGCTGCCTCAGAAATTTCAGCTTCCTGTTTGATCACGTATTGGCCTTTTCCGTCATAGCCGCCTCTTGCTGTTTTCAGAACCGCAGGGTAACCAAGCTCTGCTAGACCCTTTCGAATGTCCTCTTCGCTTTCAATTACGATATAAGGAGCAACTTCTACACCTGCACCCTGAATTGCCGCTTTTTCCGTAACACGGTTCTGTGTAATCTCAAGCAACTTCACGCCTTGAGGTACATAAGTGTTCTCATTGAGCCATTTCAGGCAATCCGCATCAATATTTTCAAATTCGTATGTGATGACGTCACTGACATCCGCCAATTGTTTAATTGCATCCAGATCATCATAAGCAGATGTTATCGCAATATCAGCTACTTGTGCGCACGGACAATCGTCAGTAGGATCGAGCACCGCAATACGAAATCCTTGTGCTTTCGCTGCCAAGGCCATCATTCTTCCAAGCTGTCCTCCACCGATAATCCCTATCATTTGACCTGGTAAAATTACTTTATTAGACAAGTTGATCACTACTTTCTATCGCGGCCTTTTTCATCTCCAATCTGTATTCTTCCAGATTAGCGGATAATTTATGATCAAACGCAGATAGTATTTGCGCCGCCAAAAGGCCAGCATTTGTTGCTCCTGCTTTTCCTATTGCGACCGTTGCAACAGGGATACCACCAGGCATTTGTACGATAGATAACAAAGAGTCAAGTCCGTTCAATGCCTTTGATTGAACCGGTACACCGATTACAGGCAAGGTCGTTTTAGCTGCTACCATACCGGGTAAGTGCGCAGCGCCACCTGCTCCGGCAATAATGACCTTTATGCCTCTTTCTCTTGCTCCCGCGGCAAATTCAAACATTAAATCAGGTGTTCTATGTGCAGATACAACTTTCTTCTCGTATGGAATAGCAAATTTATCAAGCATTTCACAAGCATGACGCATTGTTTCCCAATCTGATTTGCTTCCCATAATCACTGCAACTTGGGCGTTCATCCAATCCCTCCAGCATTCTTTGATTATTCATATAACTAAAATCCATTAACTTTTATCATAATTTAAATATCTTAATGTATTTATTATTCCATAAAGTGAAACAAAAAAATCCGGACAGAAGCCTCCTGCTCTATTAAGAGAAAGCAATCCGTCCGGACCCTTGAAGTCACAAAAAAGGAAGATAGATTAATAGCGTCTGTAATACTTGATTCTATTAATCCTGACTGCCGGAAATTGACTTTCCCTCATAGTCCGGTTATTACGGTAACCAGGTAGAAACTCATGGGCCAATTCCCATTATTATATAAGGGTATTTACGATTTTTTTCACATACCCATATTACAAGTCTATCAATGGATTGTCAATAGAAATAGCGAACAATAATTTTAGGATAGTTTCTATTGTTCGGATTTAACAAGTTTCGAGACTTTTCGCAAAAATTTACTTTTCCTGTGCTTTTTATTCAGATTGATTATGTTCAGACTTTTTGACTTCAAATAGTATTTTCCTCCCTGCTGGAACATACTTTAATTCATTACCTTCCTCGTTTCACAGGTATATAACCATCCTTTTGGATGCGCTCGAGGCAATGGTCAATCGTTTCGTGTTCTTCTACTTCATATATCTTCTTCAATGTTTCCTTCCCTCATTCTTTCATATATTTTGCTTCCATTTCAGTATCAAACATTTTCTAGGTGCTTCTATTAATATTCCGTATTACGATTTATTAAACGGTACAGCGAATTAGCTCTGCTTTAGTTTTCCCAATTTAGCAGGAAATTAAAAGGACTGTTTCGCATTACTCCTGTATTATACTTGATGATTTGTGGAACATTTTATAATTTGTTACAAAAACTTGAATTTTTGTCGACATTGGTCCCATTGACTGATGTAAGGGTTTTCATTTTGCTTTAAAATAGGTTTAAGCGCTTATATTGTATTTCTTTCAAACGAAACGAAAGGGCTTTCATCGTCTATTCTCTCTTCATTTATGCACTAAGCCAGCTGTGTAAACTGATTTCCCTCTAACTATCAGTTGATGTGAGAAGAGAATGGATATTGGAACCATCTTTCACTCCCAACAGGAAAAATACCTCTCACCCTTTTCTGTCGGGAAATGGGAATGCCGCTATTCATGATGCAGGAATAGCGGCAATTTTTTTCCAGGAAAAGGCGAGTATACCTATTTCTTTGCCCTTAGACAGCCTTCACTCCACCCATG
>CALGSR010000431.1 GCA_937902115.1 uncultured Bacillus sp.
AATTGCTTTACCGCTATATCCTGCAAAATAGGGAAAGCAATGAATTTTTTATTCAAAAAGCGATCGGCTGGGTCCTGCGTGAATATTCAAAAACAAATCATGACTCCGTGAAAAAATTTATCGAATCCCATGACTTGCCAAAATTAAGCGTTAGGGAAGGAAGCAAATATTTACAATAAGGGACCTATGTTGAACCCGGTCCCTTATTGTAATCTTCGGTCTAACTCTTCTTTTAAGACCCGGGCATGATTATAGATGGGATCCTTAGCTCCATATAATAATGTCACCTGCTGTTCTTTTGCCAGCTGATAGATCTCATCAAGTTTTTGTGATTTTTGTTTATCACTGTGCAATTCTTCGAGATACCTCAAACGAAACTCTGGAAAAAGCTCTGGTTTATGGCAAAACCATTTTCGCAGTTCACTGCTCGGAGCAATTTCTTTTTCCCAACTTGTTAACTTGGCAGCATCTTTACGAATGCCCCTTGGCCAGAGACGGTCAATTAGAATGCGATACCCATCATTTTCATCATAGGGATCATAGATTCGTTTCAAAAAGATGTCTGACATTTTATCACCTTTTTATCCATTTAATATACCCTATTATTGTATCATTTTATTTTGACTCCACACAAACAGAGGGCATGGAAATCTTATTCCATGCCCTCATTCGTTATTTAGTTAAAAGATCATGCTTTACGGTAAATGACGCCTCCGTATTCTGTTTCACGTCTTGCACCGTTACGCCTTCATGAGTTTCAATTAACACCATGCCCTCCGGAGTAAAATCAAATACGGCTAAATCTGTTATCAGTCGATGCACGACCTGTTTTCCAGTTAAAGGCAGCGTACATTCCTTTTTCACTTTGGACTCACCCTTTTTGTTAACATGCTCCATGATGACGACGACGCGTTTCGCCCCATTGACTAAGTCCATCGCACCGCCCATCCCTTTCACCATTTTGCCCGGAATCATCCAATTGGCAAGGTCTCCTTGTTGAGAAACCTCCATCCCGCCTAAGATAGCCAAGTCGATGTGCCCGCCGCGGATCATCGCGAACGATTCTGCACTGTCAAAAAACGAGGCCCCTTCTATCGCCGTGACGGTTTCTTTCCCTGCATTGATGAGATCCGGGTCTTCACTCCCTGCTGCGGGGTAGGGTCCAATCCCCAATAAACCGTTTTCCGATTGTAGCAATACATTGAAATCTGCAGGAATTTCATTGGCGATTAACGTTGGGATTCCGATTCCTAAATTCACATTCATCCCATCTTGGATCTCCTGAACCGCACGTTTAACAATTCTTGTCCGGGCATTGCTCATTTGCTCTCTCCCCCTTACATCCATTCCATTAAGCTTGCATAACAGTCCGCTTTTCAATTCTTTTTTCATAATCTTTCCCTAAGAGCAGTCTTTGTACATAGATTCCAGGTGTATGGATTTCATCCGGATTCAGACCGCCGGTTACCCTGATTTCTTCCACCTCTGCAATCGTAATCTTGCCGGACGCTGCCGCTAGCGGATTAAAATTACGAGCGGTTTTGCGATAAACTAGATTGCCTAATCGATCCCCCTTCCAAGCCTTAACGAAAGCAAAATCTCCGACAATTCCTTTTTCTAAAATATAAGTTCTTCCATCAAACACCTTATGCTCTTTGCCTTCGGCAATCGCTGTCCCGATGCCTGTCGCCGTATAGAATCCAGGTATTCCCGCACCGCCAGCGCGAATCCGTTCGGCAAGTGTTCCCTGTGGCACAAGCTCCACTTCCAGCTCCCCGTTTAAATATTGCTTTTCAAAAATTTTATTTTCACCGACATAGGAAGAAATCATTTTCTTAATTTGCCTGTTTGCTAGTAATATTCCAAGACCCCAATCATCAACCCCACAGTTATTACTGACAATTGTTAAATCTTTTGTCCCTTTTTCTGCAAGTGCCCTAATGGCCTTCTCAGGAATACCGCATAAACCAAATCCTCCGACAATGATCGTCGCTCCGTCCTGGATGTCTTCGATTGCTTCTACGTATGAATCGATTATTTTTCCTTTGTTCATCATATGATCCCCTTTCGCCTCAGTTTCCATTTGTTAAAAAGCTTATACAGGAGAAACTGGATGCTTCCTTTCTGAAAATAATAGTTCCTTTGAAGAATAGGCATCAAAACGCTGGATTAATTCCTGGCGCAGTGAATTCGCTGGTACAATTCCATCAATAATCATTTCGGAGGCCAAGCGATAAATATCAATGTCCTGACGATATTCTTCACGCTTTTGCGCGACAAAGACAGCCTTTTCTTCCTCCGGTAATTCGGCAATTTTGTTGGAATAAACAGCATTCACGGCGGCTTCCGGTCCCATGACCGCTATTTGTGCTGTCGGCAGGGCCAGGCAGCAATCCGGTTCAAATGCAGGGCCAGCCATTGCATACAAACCTGCCCCGTAGGCTTTACGGACAATAACGGAAATTTTCGGGACCGTCGCTTCCGAAATAGCTGCGACCATCTTCGCCCCATGACGGATGATTCCTGCCCGTTCCACCTTTGTTCCAATCATGAATCCGGGTACATCTACAAGGAAGAGCAATGGAATATGGAAAGCATCACAAAGGTTGACGAACTTCGCTGCCTTATCTGCCGTATCATGGAACAAGACACCACCCTTTACCCGTGGCTGATTGGCAATGATTCCAACAACCTTCCCATTCATCCGCGCTAAGCCGGTAATGAGTTCTGCTGCAAACAACTTTTTAATTTCAAAAAAGCTATCTTCATCAATGATGCGTTGAATTAAATCATGCATATTAAATGGAGAATTCTGATTGGCAGGCACTATTTCCTCTAAAGTCTTTTCAAAGGTTTTTACCGCTTGCGGCTCCTGGACAGGAGGCTTCATAGAAAAATTAGCCGGAAAATAGGATAGGTAATTCCGCGCATGTGCAATCGCCTCTTCCTCATTTTTTACGAGCACATCTCCGCAGCCAGAGACCGAACAATGCATCCGAGCCCCGCCCATTTCCTCTAAGGTCACTTTTTCTCCAATGACCATTTCTGCCATTCTTGGTGACCCGAGATACATTGAAGCATTTCCGTCAACCATGATGACGATGTCGCAGAACGCAGGGATATAAGCGCCGCCTGCTGCCGAAGGACCGAAAAGGAGACAAATTTGCGGCACCTTTCCGGAAAGCTTGACCTGGTTATAAAAAATCCTTCCGGCTCCCCTGCGGCCGGGAAACATTTCGATCTGATCCGTAATTCTGGCACCGGCTGAGTCAACTAAGTATATAATCGGAACTTTTAACTTCTCGGCTGTTTCTTGAATACGCAAGATCTTTTCTACGGTCCGCGCTCCCCAAGAACCGGCTTTTACAGTTGAATCATTAGCCATTACACAAACAGTCTGTCCGTTAATTTTCCCAATTGCCGTTACCACACCGTCTGCCGGTAGATCCCCATTGTTGCAATTGGCAAACAAAGCATCCTCCAGCTCAAAACTGGGGTCAAATAATAACTTCAGTCGATCGCGGACGAATAATTTCCCTTTTTTTGCATTGCTTTCATGATATTTCACATCGCCGCCCTGTTTGATTTGCTCCACACGTTCCTGGATCGATTTGCCCAATGAATTTGATTTGACTGACATGGCCGTCTCCCCCTTATTCTCATTTCTGAAGTTCATGCTATTCTTTATCCGCAGTGAAGCGTATTCAATTATTTCTTAAAGCAACTAAGTTTTTAATCTGTTCCACGACTGTTGGATCCTCTAAACCGGTAATATCACCTGCTACAGTTCCTTTAATGACGATTTCCTTTAATAGGCGGCGCATGATCTTACCGCTCACTGTTTTTGGCAGGGCCTTTGTAAACAAGATATGCTCTGGCCTGGCGATTTGCCCAATATTATTGACAATACTTTGACTAATTCGATTTTTCAGTTCCTCCGTACCTTCAAAGCCATCTGCTAATTTGGCAAAAACGATTGGTACCTCTCCTTTGATAGGATCAGGAATACCAAAGACTGCTGTCTCAGCCACACCTTCGCATTCGAGGACAGCACTTTCCATTTCCATCGTACTTAAGCGGTGGCCTGCCACATTAAAAGCATCATCTGAGCGCCCAACTACCCAGAAATATCCATCCTCGTCTTTAAAGGCGAGATCACTTGCATAGTAGCAGCCTTCTACTTGGCTGAAATACGCCTGATAGTATCGTTCCGGCTCTTTCCATAGCGTTCGGCACAGCATTGGGAATGGGTCCCTGATAACCAAATTCCCCAATACACCCGGCGCTACAGAATTGCCGCTTTCATCAACGACATCCATCTTAGCTCCTAAAAATTCCACCCCAACTGACCCCGGCTTCATCGGTGTCAGCCAGGCCGCACCAGCTAAAGGACATCCGGCTGTTTCCGTCTGGCCCCAGGTGTTATTCAAATAGATATTCTTCTTACCTAATTTTTCATACGTCCAGTGCCATGTCTCCGGATCAAAAGGTTCTCCTACAAGGGATATGACATCAAGGCAGCTTAAATCAAAAGCTTCCAGCGTTTTTTCTCCGAGACTTTTAAGCATCCGTAATGCCGTTGGTGCCGTGAACAGTTTATTAATCCGGTATTTTTCGATAATTTGATAAAAACGATCCGATTCCGGATAATCTGGCGCTCCCTCATAGACGACGGTTGTCACTCCATTGGCCAATGAACCGACAACACCCCAGATATGCATCGTCAACCAGCCAACATCGGCTGTACACCAGAACACATCATCCGAACGGTGATCCATATGATATTTTGCATAAATATGGTTTTGCACGATAAAGGCCATTCCGGAATGAACGACACCCTTTGGCTTTCCAGTCGTCCCGCTTGTATAGAAGACAATCCCCGGATCATTTGCTTCCAATCGCTCCGGTTCGCACGTGATCGGTACGGTTTTCCTGATTTCATGCCACCAATAATCTCTATTTGGCTTCATGTTCAGTTCCATTCCAAGACGATTGACAACAATAACTCCTTTTACATAGGACATCTCATCAATCACTTGATCTAATTTTTCCTTAAGTGGAATCACTTTTCCGCGGCGCAAGCTGGCATCGGCAGTGACGATGACCTTCGGTTCAAAATTAATGAGTCGGTCCTTTAATGATTTTTCTGAAAACCCGGAGAAAATCGTATTGTATACCGCACCAATGCGGAAGCAGGCAAGGATTGTAATAAAGGCTTCGGCTAAGTTTGGCAAGAAGATGGCAACAGCATCCCCTTTTCCAACACCAAATGACTTTAGTACATTTGCAAAACGGTTAACTTCTGCTAAGAGCATGGAATACGTGTACATTTGCGAATCCCCGTTTTCCCCTTCCCATATGAGGGCTGTTCGGTTTGCCGCTCCATTTTCAATATGCCTATCAAGGAGATTGTAGCAGGGATTACTGGTCCCCCCTTTAAAAAAGCTAAAACCAGGCAGCTGCCCTGTCATCGTTTCCTGCCAAGGCTCGTACCACATCAGTTCCTTTGCCGCTTTATCCCAAAAGCCTGCAGGATCCTCCTTTGATTGTAAAAGGAGTTCCCCAAAGGCCGCACTACTTCCTAATGCCGTTTCCCGCTGTTTTTCCACACTAGGAAAGTACTTTTTACTCTTTGTGACAGCTTGTCCCATTCCGGTTCCATCCATTTGATACAGCCTCCAATTCAAATATAGTTTTATCCTCTAAATCTATGAAACTTCTTACTCCCCTTTATAGTGGGGTGTCCGCTTCTCTTTAAATGCCTGCAGTCCCTCCAAACGATCACGTGTCGGAATCGTAATCTCGTAAGCGTTTTGCTCGATTGAAAGCCCGGTTTGCAGGTCAACTTCACAGCCTTTATCAATGGCAAATTTTGCTTGTGTCAATGCAATCGGGGCGTTGCGGACAATTTGCCCTGCTAATTCATATGCTTTTTCCAGCAAGGATTTAGGAGATACTATATACTCTGCCAAGCCAATTTCCTTGGCTTCTGAGGCATCAATTCTTCTGGCTGTAAAAATCAATTCCTTCGCCCAGCCTTTTCCGACAAGCCGCGGCAGCCGTTGTGTTCCACCTGCCCCCGGAATAATTCCCAAGGATGTTTCTGTTAGGCCAAATTTCGCATTTTCTGCGGCGACACGAATATCGCAGGCTAAAGCTAACTCTGTTCCACCGCCAAAAGCAGAACCATTTACAGCAGCTATGAACGGCTGCGGCGAACTTTCTATTTGATTGATACAGTCGCGAATCAATGAAACGGTCTTTTTAACAGTTTGCGGGTCCATCCCTGCCCGTTCCTTTAAGTCCGCACCGGCACAAAAGGCCTTTTCCCCCGCACCCGTAATGATGACGCAGCGGATAGCAGGATCAAATTTACATGAATCAAGTATCGCTTTTAATTCTTGTAGCATTTGTGTTGATAATGCATTGGCTGCTTGGGGGCGATTTAAGGTGATTAGCGCAACACCATTGTCTCCATTTTTGAACTGTACTAATTTTTCCATTCTATTCACCCTCTTTTACCACTAAGGCAGACTTGCCTGTACATGCCTGGAGATTTCGGCTTGGCAGTATTCTTCCGATCTTTTCTTGAATAAATTGGGCTGTAGCAAGCTGCTCATCACGATTTATACCTGTTTGAATACCCATCTGATGGAGCATGTATATCAAGTCTTCAGTGGCTACATTTCCGGAAGCACCCGGAGCATATGGACAACCGCCTAATCCTCCCGCTGAAGAATCAAATGCCGTCATGCCCATCTCCAGAGACATAAGTACATTCGCTAATGCCGTACCCCTTGTATCATGAAAATGCAAAGCGAATCGCTCAATAGGATATCGTTTTAATAGATTCTCTAGGACAAGCTGTACCTGTTTTGGGCTGGCAGCACCAATCGTATCTCCCAGTGATAATTCATCGATCCCCATTTCTAATAGTTTGTCTGCAACCTGAATTACGTTATTAATAGAAACCTGGCCCTCATATGGACAGCCAAAAACGGTGGAAATATATCCGCGAACCGTTTTCCCAGCCATTTGCGCTTCCTGTACAACTTCCTTTAACACAGGAAAGGTATCGCCAATTGATTTATTGATATTTTTTTGATTATGGGTTTCACTGGAGGACATAAAGACAGATACCTCATCAATATTTGCTTCTATTGCTTTGTCCAATCCGCGTAAATTAGGGACGAGTGCCGCATAGGTGATACCGGGTACACGTTCAATTCCTTTTGCCACCTCGAGCGAATCCGAAAGTGCCGGGATCCATTGCGGATTCACAAAAGAAGACACTTCGATATATTTCAGTCCGCTCCGGGACATTTGATTGATCCAATGAATTTTATCCTCTGTTGATAGAATAGCCTTCTCATTTTGCAGACCATCCCGTGGTCCCACTTCTTTTATTTGCACATTTTCCGGCCAATTCACCTCTTCATCACTCCTTGGACCTATTCAAATTCGATTAAAATATCTTCTTCATTGACGAAATCGCCTTCACTCACCTTTACTTCCTTTACAACGCCGCCAAAGTCTGCGGCAATGGGAATTTCCATTTTCATTGATTCTAAAATTGCGATATCCTGACCGTCCTCTACTATGTCACCCGGCTTTACCAATAGTTTCCAGACATTTCCTGCCATCACTGCTTTTACATTTTTCATTGATTTGCCTCCTTATTTCATTGCTTTTTTGTTTTGTTGCTGCAGATACTTTTCGATGAAGTTTGTTGTCGTATCACCAACACGGAAAGCCTCATGTTCTGCTACTTTTAAGAGCATAGGGATATTTGTTTTTATCCCTTCAACTTCATAGCGGGATAATGCATCCTTTAATCGTTCAATTGCCTCTGCACGTGTGTCCCCTTTTACAATGAGTTTGGCAATCATTGGGTCGTAGAAAGGGGTCACAACCGTTTCACTCGTTACACCGGCTTCATGACGGATTCCTTGACCTGTTGGCAAAGCGAACTTCGTGATTTTACCAGGAGAAGGGAAAAATGTTTTCGGATCTTCCGCATAAATCCGTACTTCGATCGCATGACCGTTACGTTTAATCTCCGATTGTTTGCATTGGATCGGTTTACCATTTGCGATCCTTAGCTGTTCAGCGACTAAATCCAATCCTGTGATTTCTTCCGTCACCGGATGTTCCACCTGTAAGCGGGTGTTCACCTCTAGAAAGTAGAAATTTTTATCCTCATCAACAAGAAATTCAATCGTTCCCACATTTTCGTAGCCAATGGATTGGGCAGCTTTTACTGCTGCTTCTCCCATCTTTCTCCGGGTAGCTTCGTCTAAAAATGGGGAAGGTGCTTCTTCAACCACCTTTTGATGGCGGCGCTGAATGGAGCATTCGCGTTCCCATAAGTAAACCGCTTCGCCAAAGGAATCCGCGAGAATTTGAATTTCAATATGTCTCGGGTTTTCCACGAATCTTTCGAGAAACATTTCCCCGTTTCCAAAGAAGCTTTCAGCCCGTTTTTGATTCCCGGCAAAAGCCTTGCGCATTTCCTCCTCATTGCGCACAATCTGCATTCCAATTCCGCCGCCGCCTGCAGATGCCTTCAGCATGATTGGATAACCAATTTGTTCAGCAACCGCCACCGCTTCTTCCGCATGAGCTAAAGGACGGGCAATTCCCGGAACGACCGGGATTCCGACCTGTTCCATTAATTTTCTTGCCTCAATTTTGCTGCCCATTTTAGTAATCACTTCAGGAGAAGGACCAATAAACTTGATTCCTTCCTGCGCGCAGCGGCGGGCAAATGCTGCATTTTCCGAAAGCAGTCCATAACCAGGATGGATCGCCTCAGCGCCTGATAATTGTGTGATTTCGATAATCTTTGCGATATTGAGATAGCTTTCTGAAACCTTTGATTCTCCAACGTAAAACGCCTCATCGGCTTCTTTTACGTGTAAGGCCTCTTTATCGGCTTCTGAATAAACGGCAACGGTTTGGATTCCTAATGCTTTACAAGTGCGTATCACCCGGCAGGCAATCTCGCCGCGGTTCGCAATCAGTATCTTTTTAAACAAATGATTCCCTCCTTTTATAGGCCACTGATTATTCAGACTATTTTAGACAGCATTTTCTGATTAACACCCTATTTCCTTTGCAATGACCATTCTTTGCACTTCTGAGGTTCCTTCGCCGATTTCCAATAGCTTTGCATCACGGAAAAACCGTTCCACCTGATATTCCTTCATATAACCGTATCCGCCATGAATCTGGACAGCTTGGTCACAGACCTTCATGCAAATTTCAGAAGCAAATAGTTTTGCCATTGCCGCTTCTTTTTTAAAGCGCTGCCCTTTATCCTTTAACCACGCGGCTTTATAAACCATATTTCGTGCTAATTCAATGTACATCGCCATATCGGCCAATTTAAATTGGATCGCTTGAAACTTAGACAGGCTTTGCCCAAATTGTTTTCTTTCTCCTGCGTATTGCAATGCTTTTTCATATGCACCTTGGGCAATCCCGACCGCCATCGCTCCAATACCGATTCTTCCGCCATCTAAAGTGGCGAGAAATTGCTTATAGCCCCTTCCTTCTTCTCCTAACAAATTCTCCTTGGGCACGCTTACATTTTCCAGTATTAATTCCGTTGTATTTGAGGCATGAAGGCCCATTTTTTCATAATTGCTAATCACGGAAAAACCCGGATCATCCGTAGAAGCAATAAAGGCACTGATACCGTTTGTTCCCTTGGAACGGTCTGTGACCGCTGTAATGACGACATTTTTTGCGTAACTGGCATTTGTAATGAAACATTTCGTACCGTTCACGGTCCATTGGTCATCATTTAAAACTGCTGTAGTCTGTGTTCCGCTTGCATCCGATCCGGCATTTGGCTCTGTTAAACCAAAGGCCCCCAAATATTCACCGGTACATAGCGGCGTTAAATATTTCTCTTTTTGTTTATCTGTACCAAATAAATGAATCGGCGCTCCTCCTAAAGAGATATGGGCGGAGTATGTAATCCCGGTGGAGGCACATACTCGGCTTAGTTCTTCTACTGTAATAGCGAAGCTGACCGTATCGGATCCTCCTCCTCCGTATTCCTCAGGAAATGGCAGCCCCATAATTCCCAGCCCGGCTAACTTTTGAAAAACTTCCTTTGGAAAGGTTCCTGTTCGATCTCTTTCGTCGGCGCCTGTTGCCACTTCTCCCTCGGAAAATTCACGCATCATTTTACGTATCATCGACTGCTCTTCTGTTAATTCATAATTCATTTCCATTCATTCCTTTCAATTCAGAAATCATCAAGAATTTTAAGAGATTGTAAAAGTTTAATTTATTTTTATTAAATTCTGAATCTTTAGATAAATTGTACCAATAATATTGAAAAATACTATGTGGATATTCACGAAAATATGTCTCAGAAGTTTGTAGGTTTTATACAAAGAGAAAGATTGAAAATATGTCCGAATTTTCATACAATTTATATATAACTTAAAAAGTTGTCTCTATATTTATATGAAGGATTCATCCTTTGTTGAATCAACTAACCTTTTGTTTCTTTAGACAAATTATGTGAAATGAGCATCTACTAATGATAGTAAGGAGAATACATATGGAAGATACTTTGACGCGGCGCCAGCTTCAATCCTTGATTCATATTTCCAACCTGTTAAATACGTCATTTGATATCGAAACAATTTTTGAATTAATGCTGAGTGAAACGATTTCCGTTGTGGATGCAGCTGAAGGAGGTTCTTTGTGGTTATATGACAAAAGCGAGGATATTTTGATTGCCCAATCCGCACAAGGTGTTTTTTACCCAAAAATCTTTCGCCAAATTCGCTTAAAGCCAGGCGAGTCTATGACGGGTATGACCTTTCAGGCAGGAAAATCTGTCTTTTTTCCAAGTGAAAAGGAAATCAAAGATGCGTTAGCAACCCTATCTCCGAAAAATGTCAGACTTCTTACCAAGTCGATACCTGAGAGTTTTTCTTTTTCTTCCGTCATTTCTTCCCCTATTATCCTGAATGGAGAAAGTATTGGGGTCTTTACCTTGGATTCTTTCCAGCAATCGTTTAATTTTAAAGCGGAAGATATGAATCTTTTAGAGGCGATCTGTCATCAAGCTGCTGTTGCTTTAGAACGCTCTAATCTTTATAAAGAAAAAGAAAGAACCGTGCAAAAGCTTTCACATTCGATTGAGGTTCACCGGAATTTGGCCAATCTTGTTTTACAAGGCGAAGGTCTTCATACCATTCTGCAAAATATTCACCAATCGACTGGAGAAAGCACCTTTCTCTTTGATGACTTAGGAGAACAAATGGCCGCTTCTTATACGAGCGACCCCTCGGCGGCCTTATTAAAACTTGTTCGAAGCAAAGCAGATTTGTTCGTGAAATCACACAAAAGTAATCTAGGGGTATCTCAAGTGACTATCGAAGGCACTCACTATCATTTAGTCTGCTTCCCACTTGGTTCAAGATCAAAATCACTTGGGCTGTTAATGATTCTTTCCACTAAAAAAATGAGCGGAATGGATACTGCTGCTTTGGAACATGCCTGCACGGTTCTTTCATTAGAGCTTTTTAAAGAGCAGGCCGTATTTGACACCCAACAGCGTCTAAAGGGGGATTTTGTAAAAAAGCTCTTTTCCGGGCATATGGATGAGGCCCTGATTCAAAAAGCAAAAAGTCTTAACTTAGATCCTTCGCTAAACTATATTGCCATGATTATTGAATTTCAGCTATCGTCCAATACAAAGCTTTCAAAAGATGAGTTGATAAGGAAAATGATACAGCATACCAATCAAATCCTTACAGACAGTCAGACACAAAGCATTACAGTCGAACATCAAAATCAAATGGTTGTTCTTCTCTCTAATCCAACCCACATCGAAGGTACATTGCTGGTTTCCCGTATTAAAGAAAAAGCCAATCTTCTTCAAGAGGAAATGCGGAAACGAAAATGGAATATCCATATTTGGATTGGAATTGGGAGAATGAAGAAAGGTCTGCTGCATGTACAGCAATCCCTTCAGGAAGCTGAGAAATGCCTGAAATATATCCAGCGCTTTCAGTATGAAAATCGAATTCTCAGTTATACGGATTTGGGGATACAAAGATTCATTTTGCAAAACCCGGTTGAAGAAGTGAGGGAGTTTATTTATGAAGTGCTCGGACCATTAATTGAATATGATGAATCGCGAAAAGGCGATCTTTTGAAAACGCTTTATTTATATCTTGAGTATAATCAAAATGCAAAAAAAACAGCTGATGCTCTGCATGTCCATATTAATACACTAAACTACCGTTTAAAAAGAATCGAAGAAATTCTTTCGATTCATCTTGCGGAAGGAACACAGCTGCTAAACCTCCATTTAGCTGTTCATTTATCCCGCCTTAACGGGCAGTAAGACTCCCACCTCAAATTAATGTTTCGTCACTGAACAATATGCTTTTCGTTAAAAAGAGCCAGATTCCCTTCCAATAATGGAAGGAATTCCGGCTCTTTGATATGCGATAGGATGTCTCTTGATGGGATGACAGTTATTTAAAAATGACTTTCCATTTCTGTTCTTTGGTAGGCGAAATTATATGTGTGTTCAAGAGTATGATCACACATATTCATTAATTGCTTGAATTCTCCACCGAAGTAATTCATTAAAAACTGAATCATGTTATCTCTTTCTTGATTTGTAATCATCCATCATCATCCTCCCTTTTATTATATAACAACTTTTGTTTTGTTGTTTATATTATATAACAGGTAGACAGGAAATATCCACCGTTTTATTTAATTTTTTAAATTTTTTTAAAATTCATTTTACTAGGTTTTCTCTGATGTTATTGAGAAAAATACTGTTTCAGTTTTAGTTCCATTCCTTCTTTGTTATGGGCAAATTGTTTATGGCGATGGCCGTTGCTGCCGGATGGATGTGGAAACCCGCTCAAGATGGAACCGGCATTTATCACTTTCTGTTCGACAAGAAAATCGAGAACTTTTTCGACATTTACGCCGAGCGGAATAATAAGAGGGTTGTTCAAGCTTTGAAACTCTGTAGCAAAGTTGGTAACGATATATTTCTTAAGCAATTCCGTTTTTAATATATCCGGAGAAGAACCGCTGTAATTTTTGCCCGATTTAAAAACTGGATAAGTGATCACGGATGTCGTATGAACTAAATGGCTTTCAGCAGCAAATAGCTCACTTGTTGAGGGGATCGCCAAATAGTCTTGTAATTGTAATTCATCCAGCATGTTGATTAGATTTTTTCTCATCGAACCTTCAAAGCTGGAGTTTTTCTTTACTGCATGAAGAATCTCTTCGTCCGTTTGGTTTCCCATCGCCTGTTTTACAGTATTGAAAGAGATTTTCATTTGGTGCAATCCTGGTGTTATGCCGGCGATGACTACTTTGGCATTCTCATTTATATGGTCAAAAGGCGCATAAAAAATTTCAATATTTTTCTTTTCATCTTTATCTATTAAAAATGCCTCGCTCTTTAGAGAATCTTCATCGATCTGCGGCAACGAAAGTAGTAGATTCTTAAAAGTTTGAAATTTTGCATAGCCTGCTATAGCCATTGTCATTCCACCTCGTATATGATTTAGTTTGGCGCTCTTTAGCAACGATTTCAGAAATTTCGAAGTTCCATCATGACAAAAAGCCCGCGATAATATTTTTTAAGCTTCACCATGCGAAATCCCACTTTCCGCCTAAAATCATTATCGTGCTCATGATAAGTGTCACTATTCAGCTCTCTCGTAAAGGAATATAATGATGAAATGCTATTCCTGTTAGGATGGGAAAATTTTCGGTATAAGAAATATACCTAGTCGATAAAGGCAATTCCAAATCTAACGATAATTATTACTCAAGAAACGAAAGGCAGGTTACAAAGTTGGCTAATACACATGTTTTTTCAAAGGAAGAAGAACTATCGAATTCCATTACACATGGAATTGGATTGCTGCTTAGTATTGCAGCGCTCGTTCTGTTAATTGTTTTTGCCTCTATGTATGGAAATGCCTGGCATATTGTTGGGTTTACTTTATTTGGTGTGACAATGGTTCTTTTATACACCTCTTCCACCTTGCTTCATGCATTTAAACCTGGACGTGCGAAAGACTTTTTCGAAATTATGGATCATGCTTCGATTTACTTTTTTATTGCAGGTACATATACACCGTTTATGTTCATTGCTGTACAAGGATGGGTTGGCTGGACTTTATTTGGTATCGTGTGGGGGCTTGCGATTGCGGGAACCGTGTTTAAATCCTTTTTCGCAAAAAAATACCTTTATACTTCCACACTGCTTTATGTTGTCATGGGCTGGTTGATCGTGTTTGCCTGGAATGATTTGGTATCCAATCTCCATCCAACAAGCTTAATTCTCCTGGCAGTCGGCGGAATCTGCTATACAGTCGGTGCAGTGTTCTATATCTGGCAGTTATTCAAGCATCATCATGCGGTTTGGCATACCTTTGTTATTGGCGGAACAACCAGTCATTTCTTTGCCGTATTGTATTTACTTTAAGATTAATTGGGACAGGGAACCCGGTCCCTTGTCCCTAGCTTAGATCCTCTTGTGAAAAGGCTCCTGGCAGTAGTGCTTCTGCGGTGGTCTTCGTTGTATCTCCATTCAGATTGGTACAAATCACAACCATGTCTTTCGGCCATAGTTCACTTATGACTTGGCGGCAGGCACCACATGGGGTTACCGGGCGATCTGTATCAGCAATGACAGCCATCATCGTAAAATCCCGCTCTCCTTCGGAATAGGCTTTAAATAATGCCGTCCGTTCGGCACAATTGCACATACTATAGGCCGCATTTTCAATATTACAGCCACGAAAAACTCGGCCATCTCTTGTTAAAAGAGCCGCACCCACTTGAAATTTAGAGTAGGGTGCATAGGCCATTTCCCTCGCCTTTTTCGCTTCTTCAATTAATTGTTGTTCCATCATCTTGTTCTTCCTTTCCGGCAGCAACTATTCTGTAATGATCGTATGAATCAGGTTCGGAGTCTCGGCATCGGCCGTAATCCTAATATTTTGATAAATTTTCTCCATTACGTCATGTACGTCCTGACGATTGGAATGGATCGTGACTACAGCTTCCCCTTTTTTAACCGCATCGCCAATTTTCTTATGCAGCACAAGTCCAACCGCTAAATCAATCTTGTCTTCTTTTGTTGCACGTCCGGCACCAAGCATGGTCGCTGCCTTCCCGATTTCATCCGCCATTATTTCTGAAACCACGCCGTCATTCTTGGCCGGTACGCCAATTTGATAAGAAGCCTGCGGCAAATGTTCCGGATGGTCCACGACTGAAGCATCTCCGCCTTGCGCAGATAGGAATTCTTTGAATTTTTCAATCGCCTTCCCGTTTTCAATTACCTCCGTTAGCATCTGGCGTGCTGCCTTCATAGAAACGGCCTTTTTCGCTAAAACCACCATTTGACTGCCGAGTGTAAGCACCAATTCAGTTAAATCAGCCGGCCCCTGTCCTTTTAACGTAGCAATGGCTTCCTTCACTTCCAAGGTATTCCCTACAGCAAAACCTAAAGGCTGTGACATATCTGAAATAATGGCGAGCGTTTGACGACCGACATGATTTCCGATTTTCACCATCGCATGGGCCAATTCAATTGCTGACTCCTCTGTTTTCATAAAAGCCCCGGCACCGGTTTTCACATCAAGTACGATGGCATCCGCACCGGCAGCAATTTTTTTACACATAATTGAACTGGCAATTAAAGGAATGGAATTAACCGTTCCCGTTACATCACGTAATGCGTAGAGCTTTTTGTCTGCCGGCGTTAAATTTCCCGACTGACCGATCACCGCAACCTTATTTTGATTGACAAGTTCAATAAACCGTTCATTTGAAATTTCAACATGGAAGCCTTTAATCGATTCCAATTTATCGATCGTACCGCCAGTATGTCCGAGGCCGCGGCCTGACATTTTTGCCACGGGAACTCCAACAGCTGCCACTAAGGGAGCCAAAATTAAGGTAGTGGTATCACCCACACCACCTGTGGAATGCTTATCCACCTTAATCCCCTCAATCGCTGACAAGTCGATCGTCTCACCTGAATGAACCATAGCCATCGTTAAATCTGCTCGTTCTCTTTCTGTCATATCCTGAAAAAAGATTGCCATCGCCAGTGCACTTGCTTGATAGTCGGGAATGGCACCAGACGTGTAACCATTAATAAAAAAATGAATTTCCTCTGCTGTTAATTCATGACCGTCTCGTTTCTTTTCGATAATATCGATCATTCTCATGCTATCACGATCCTTTTCGATGATAGGACATCATTTATTGTCTAACCTATTTCAAAGCGGTTTTTTTAAGACAGCTCATGCAGAAAACTAGTTCCGTGTACAGGCATTTTTACTTGAAAATTAGCGGCAACGGTTGCCCCTATGTCAGCAAATGTTTTGCGGATCCCAAGACTCCTGCCACCAGATAGACGTTTGGAGTATACGAGCAGCGGTACATATTCACGCGTATGATCTGTCCCCTTGTAGGTCGGGTCATTCCCATGATCGGCTGTAATGATTAGCAGATCGTCTTTCTCCATTTTGGCAAAAACTTCAGGGAGACGGGCATCGAATGCTTCTAACGCATCTCCATAGCCAATCGGGTCTCTACGGTGGCCGTACATGGCATCAAAATCCACGAGATTGATAAAGCTCATTCCATGGAATTCACGATCAAGTGTGGCAATGAATTTATCCATTCCATCCATATTCGATTTCGTCCGGCTCGCTTCGGTAACCCCTTCCCCGTCATAAATATCGGAGATTTTCCCAAGAGCAATTGAATCCAGACCGCCATCCTGTAAATAGTTCATCACCGTTTCGCCAAATGGCTTCAAGGCATAATCATGGCGGTTGGATGTCCGTTTGAAATCTTCAGCATTGTTGCCAATATACGGTCGGGCAATGATCCGGCCGATCATATACGGATCCTCACGTGTGATTTCGCGGCAGTATTCACAAATTTTATATAGTTCGTTAAGCGGAATTTCCTCTTCATGTGCGGCAATCTGAAGAACTGAATCAGCGGATGTATAGACGATTAACGCACCCGTTTTCAGCTGTTCCCCTCCCAATTCTTTAATAATCTCCGTACCACTCGCTGGTTTATTGCCGATAACCTTTCGTCCAGAGAATGCTTCTATTTTAGTAATTAATTCCTGCGGGAAACCGGCGGGGAAAACACGGAACGGGGTGTCGATATATAATCCCATGATTTCCCAGTGCCCTGTCATCGTATCTTTTCCAACTGATTTTTCCTGCATCATACCGTAGCTTGCCAGCGGCTGCGCTGCTGCGGCCACGCCTAGAATTGGGCGAATATTGGATAGGCCGAGTTCCCCCAGATTGGGCAGATGTAGACCGCCTTTTTCGCGGGCGATATGACCTAACGTATCAGCTCCGACATCATCAAATTTGGCAGCATCCGGCGCCTCGCCAATACCAACAGAATCCAATACGATTACATGTATACGTTTGAATGGTTCAGTCAAAAAATTCATCCCCCTATTGTTCATCTATTCGTTTAATTTGCTGCCACAATCGCAACGCCAGAACTTGCTCCGAGACGGGTTGCACCTGCTTCAACCATGGCTGCTGCATCTTCTTTTGTACGTACCCCACCAGATGCCTTGACACCCATCGTTTGTCCGACAGTTTTAGCCATTAAAGCCACATCTTCTACTGTTGCACCACCGGTTGAAAAGCCTGTTGAGGTTTTCACATAATCTGCCCCTGCAACACCCGCTAAGCGGCACGCTGCTACTTTTTCCTCATTTGTTAAAAGACATGTTTCAATGATGACCTTCACTAACGCCTTTCCTTTTGCTACTGCCACAACAGCGGAAATTTCCGCTTTCACCGCATCAAATTCACCGTCTTTTAATTTGGCAATATTGATGACCATATCGACCTCCTCGGCCCCTTTTTCAATGGCGTCCTTTGTTTCAAACGCTTTCGTCTCCAACGTATTTGCACCTAATGGAAAGCCAATCACCGTACACACCTTTACATCCGTCCCCTTTAATTCTTTGGCAGCCAGCTCAACCCATACGGGATTCACACAGACTGATGCAAAATGATGCTCCTTCGCTTCATTAATTAATTTTAGAATATCCTCTTTTTTAGCTTCCGGTTTCAAATTTGTATGATCAATCATTCGATTCATTGTCATTCAGAACCACTCCTTTAAACTAATTATTGTCTTTCCTGCATTCATATACAATTCATCGATTGCAGATCTTTACAATCCTTTACATCCGCTTTGCACCTTCTACACATTTTTTCTATAAAATAAAATTATTCTTCAACATGTATGTTCAAAGGAGCTTATGCAGATGTCTAGATTATTACTAACATGTTACCATTTTGAATGTCGTTTGTTTCAAAAAGTGAATCAGCATTTTGATAAAAAGATATTAAATATATTTTTTAGAACGATCACACATTTAGGTGGGGCCGTGCTAACGATCACCGCTGCGATTCTGCTTCTGCTTTTATCTCCTAACGAAGCAAAGATGGTTTCTTTTGCCAGTGCACTTTCCTTGGCGGTCAGCCATCTACCTGTGCAAATCACTAAAAAACTATTCCCGCGCAAAAGACCTTATTTAACATTAGATCAAACGAGATATCCTGTAAACCCATTAAAGGATCATTCCTTTCCATCCGGTCATACGACAGCGATCTTTTCACTTATAATTCCGATTATGCTCTATATTCCTGTACTGACTTTTCTATTACTTCCTTTAGGATTATGTGTTGGGTTATCAAGAATTTATTTAGGACTCCATTATCCGTCAGATGTTGCTGTAGGAGGGATTCTTGGAACACTCTCAGGGATTCTTTGTTTTTATTTAATTGTCTAGAATATCAGTACAAAAAACCATCTGAACAAAGCAGCTATCAGATGGTTTTTTCGTTCATTTTGTCTAACTGATTGGGTGCAATAACATCACTGGCATGAAACGAAAAGGGAATATCCATTAGCCTAGCGGTCAGTTCGTCATATGAATTTAAGTCCTTTTTTGATAATTCCTGTAAGGATCCTTTTCCCATTGCTCTTAGCCCCATTTTTATCTCTTCTGCACTAGAGGTCAAGAATTTCTCAGCTGACTTTACACCCTCTTCAATAATGAATTCATCCCGATGCTTTCCTTGATGCCATGCAGCCTGTGTCGGCGGTTCAAAAGGAAGCGCATTTAAGGTTTGAGTATGGCTAACAGCAAATAAGATTGCAGAGCCAATAGTAACAGCGTCCGCTCCCAAGGCCAATATTTTTAAAAATTGCCCCGGTACAAAAAGTCCTCCTGATACGATTAAACTAATTTTCCCTTTTTGTTTTCTTTTTTCTAAATGCTTTGCTGCACGAACGACAGCATGGAGAGTCGGAATTCCCATATCATCTGCTAATATTGGAGGTGCTCCATAAGAACCGCCCTGTCCTCCATCGATTGTGATAAAATCCACCCCTAATTCAATAACATGATCGAGATCCTCCTCCAGCTTTCCCCCCGCTCCTATTTTCACTCCAATCGGAACACCGCCTGTGATTTCACGCAGCATCGAAACTAATTGTTTTAAGTCATCTAAAGTTTGGTCCACAAAAAAATTTTCAAAAAAAACGGCATCTTCGTTTTCTTTAAGACCCATCACCTCACGAGGATGTCCGCTCAATTCATGGGCTGGAATCCTCCCTCCCGTCCCAAACAAAGCTCCCTGTCCCAGTTTAATTTCAATCATATCCACGCGGGTAATGAGTTCTTCTTCTTTCGACCATTCCGTCTTTGAGAATTGAAGGATATATTTCCCAGCCTTCCCTAACTCTTCAGGTAAAACTGCGCCTTCCCCCGAATTGAGTGCCGTTCCTACATTTTTTGCCGCTTCTGCTAAAGAGAGCCTCACTTGTTCACTTAAAGAAATTCCGTAGGCCATTCCACTAATCATGATTGGAATTTGAATTTCCATCGGCTTCTTTGCATTCGGCCCAATGGTGACTTTAATATTGACATCCACTTCAGAAGGAATAGGAAACGGGCTCGTCTGTACTGGTAAAAAGGTAATCGGTTCTACATGGGGCCATTTTTTACTGGAACCCAGTGGACGGTGAAGAATTTCACCGGGCTGTGTGCGAAGGCTGTTTTCAAAGATATTTTGTATTCCCATATGGCGAAAACCTGGAATCATTTCGATTAGATTTTCTGAGTAGCTGTCAGTTAACAGAATTTCAGCAATTTGTTTTACTATTTTTTGGACGATACGGCGCCAGCATAATAGAAAAAACAGGATGGAAATAAATAAAATGGAAATGATTGCAAATAATAAATAAAGTAAAAGGTTCATCATTGTTACTTCTCCACCAATCCGTTGAAATTAAAAATTGATTGTCTTATTATTTCAAAAAAGTGGATAATTATGTTTTTGGTGGAAATATTACCCTAATAAATCTACTTTGCTCTTTGAGGGGGATTCTGCTTGATTCGTAATATTAATAAGTTACTTAAAAAAGCCTCAGTAAAGAAGCCTCCTGTTACTAGCAATCAGGGGGCTTCTGAAAAGTTTCAAGATCTACTAAATGATAATTTCGAACAAAACGTTCACATGTTTCGTTCCATCTATCAAGATTGTTCAGATGTGTTGTTTCGTTCGTTTTTACTCTTCGGACAAAAGAAAGCGGTCGTTATCTATATTCAAGGCCTTTCGGATATTGAAGGAATTGAGAATTTTGTTCTTACCCCTTTAATGCAGGAAAAACCACAAGAACTGCCGTTTGAAATTATTGAGAACATGCTGCCCATTTCACAAGTAGAAAAAGTAACACTGCTAGCTGATTGTATTGAATCGATAGCGAGCGGAAATCCTCTACTACTTTACGAAGGTCAAGCACAAGGATATTCTTTGGGTTTCGCTAAGTGGGAAAAGCGTGCGATTGATGAACCCGTTGCAGAGAGCAGTGTCAGAGGTTCACGAGAAGGGTTTACGGAATCGCTTGATGTAGGCACCTCACTTTTGCGCAGGATCATTAAAAGTCCCGCATTAAAAATGCAGGCCATGAAAATCGGAAAATACACAAAGACAAAAGTGATGCTTGCTTATATTGAAGGGATTGCAGAGAAAAACCTGATCGATGAAATGATGGCAAGACTCAATCGAATTGAAATAGACGGGGTATTGGAAAGTGAATATATTGAGGAAATGATTGAGGATAACCCCTACTCCCCATTTCCACAAATCATGGCAACAGAACGTCCTGATATCGCCTGTTCGAATCTATTAGAGGGACGGGCAGTGATCCTTGTTGAAGGAACACCCTTCTGTTTAATTGCCCCGATTTCCTTTTTTTCACTGATTCAGGCGCATGAGGATTATTATCAGCGTTTCATGGTAGGCACGTTAATACGATGGCTTCGTTATTTTTTCTTGTTGGTTTCATTATTGTTTCCATCGTTATATGTAGCTCTTATGACCTTTCATCAGGAAATGGTTCCAGCACAACTGCTCTTAAGTTTCGCTGCTTCCCGGGAGGCCGTTCCATTTCCCGCGATTGTAGAAGCACTTCTGATGGAAGTTTCATTTGAAGCACTGCGCGAAGCAGGGATTCGCATGCCGAAACAAATGGGTTCTGCAGTCAGTATTGTCGGCGCCCTCGTTATCGGGCAAGCAGCTGTCCAGGCAGGATTAGTATCGGCACCAATGATCATCATCGTCGCGATTACAGGCATTTCATCCTTTATGATTCCGCGTTATGCAGCAGGGATCGCAATTCGCATGCTCCGTTTTCCGATCATGCTCCTCGCTTCAACATTGGGTTTACTTGGTATTATGATGGGGGTCATTGCGATAGCCATCCATCTCTGCACATTGCGTTCATTTGGAATGCCTTACTTAGAGCCGTTAGCTCCATTAAAAACAAAGGAATTGAAGGACGTTTTATGGCGCTCCCCGTTGTGGATGTTTGATACTCGCCCGCATAATCATACGGCTTCCAATGTATCCCGTCAATCTCCCGGACAAATGCCTGGTCCGCCTAAGGAGGGTAGGTAAAAAGAATAGCAGAGGGCGGTGATGTATTATGTTTGTAAAAAGAAGAGAAACATTCTTACTTAAAAGAGGGATGGTGCTTTTATTATTTTTTGGTATGTCCCTGCTATGTTTAACCGGTTGCTGGGATCGGGTGGAAGTCAATGATCTAGCGATTGTGACAGGAACCGCTATTGATAAAAAAGATAATGAAATCGAACTCTCAATCCAAATCTACACCCCTAAAGCAGCTGGCGGTTCAAGCGATCAATCCAGCGGTAGTGGAAACGATAACATTACAGTGGTTACTTCGCAAACAGGTAAAAACCTTGCAGATGCGCTTTCAATACTGCAAGGGAAGCTTTCCCGTGAAGTTTTTTGGGGTCAATGCAAGGTATTTATATTTAGTGAAGAATTAGCGAAAGATGGGATTCAAGATCAGATGGATTTTTTACTCCGTCATCCGGAACCAAGGGGAAGAGCGTTTGTATATGTAAGTGAAGGGAAGGCAAAAAGTTTTTTGGAAATAGTACCTCGTATAGAACGGTATTCTTCAGAAGTCCTTAGGGAAGTATCCAATAAACTGGTCGGGATGCAGGTCACAATCCAGGATGTAGATGAAATGCTGACGGATATTACAGAGGCAGTAGCGATTCCTTATGTAAAAATAAAATCGGAAAAGCCGCTGGAAGGAAATGAAAGAAGGTTTCCCCATATTGAAGGAACAGCTGTTTTTCATCGGGATAGAATGGTCGGAACGATTACTGAATCCGAAACG
>CALGSR010000432.1 GCA_937902115.1 uncultured Bacillus sp.
GTGATGAACATCTATATTAAGCAGTATCCGGATTTGTGGTTTAAAATAACGGCAGGCGATTTTCAAATATCCAGGATAAGCAACAGGCATTTCATACACTGCCATGTCCGTTTCCTTTTTCAGCCTCATCAAGTAGCGAAGATTGACACTCATTGAATTCATACTCATCCAGGTGCTTTCAATGTTATATTCATGCTCAAGAATTTGTGCAATCATTTCTTTTGTCGTCGTTTTCCCGCATGTACCGGAAACACCAATTACCGGAATATTAAAAATACCCCTGTAATAATCAATAAACCTCCAATAGGCCTCATGAACATCTTTCACCTCAATCATGCTGATTTGATCAGGTAATTGTGTACATTGTCCGGGTACATCTGTAACAACTGCAATCGAATGTTTATCACTCCAATATCTCCCTCTAATGGGATCCCGTTTCACATGAAAAAGTAAAGTATGATTGTCAATCTCTTTCTTTGTCCTGTTCACCACATTTTTTATAAGCGGATCCTCTTGTCCATGAATCAACCGTCCGCCAATCTGTTGTAGAATTTCTCTTAGTTGTAAAGGGATCATTTACATGACATCTCCTTCTTCATTATCTATCCATTCAAAACCAGAAAGTGCAGTAGCATAATTGAGAAGTCTTAATGCAGCTAAATTTCGCAGTTTATATGCATGTATTTGGGAAAATAAGTTATCTGGCTTGGAATTTACTTCAAGTATTTTAATCCCATCATACTGATCAATACAAATATCGACAGCTAATTCACCAAAAGTACCTACCTCTTTTTCAATCGTTTCAACAGCACTTCTTGCTACTTTGGCTATTTGATTCTTTATTTTTTTTCTTTCGTTTGAATTTGGATACAAATGATTGAAAATAATGCTTGCTCGTTTATTCGTTTCCGATTCCGCGGTTAACACACCCTCATTCGTTAAGCGAGCAACCATTCCTGTTCTTACCCATTTTAAAAATCCGTTTTTTTGCATATACACTCTAATTTCTACATATTTCCCATTGAATTTTTTTCTTTTTATCGCTTCTTGCAGAACATATGCATTACTTTGAAGTCCTGGATATAAAAGTTCTGTCAGGTTTTCTATCGCAGCAAAATGCTGAAATTTTTGTTGTTTCGAATCCATCCAATGCATTCCCAAGTCGTTCTGCATCACGCGAATGATTCCTTTTCCTAATGCTCCGCTAAGCGGCTTGATAAAGATTTCGCCATATTGATTCAGCATCTCTTTAATATCTTCCGGCTGTTGATAGATGCGAGTATGCGGCATAAATTCTGCATGTTCTTCCATTAATACTTGATAAGAAAGCCACTTATTTCCTGTTAATTCAAAAAGACTTGGTGGATTGATGAAGGGAATTCGATAGATACACTCGAGCTTTGTCCGAATTTCATCCATTTCCTTTCTTTGTATTTTTCTTGAAAGAAAATACCGATCGTAAATGACTGCGGGAAAGGGAAATAATGCCTCACCTTCTGTTGTTGTGCCTTTGATTAACTGCTTATCCCATAAAATATCTTGTGGTTCAAAGACATAAACAAGCATTTGTTTCTCGCTGGCTATTTTACTAATATGCTGGAAATAAGTAGCTTGCCGTTCGAATGGCCGATCTGCGAGAATACCTATAATCGGTCCAAGAATAAGAGCACCGTGCGCTGCTACCATTTTTGGGTTCCAATCTTTTGGCAAAGCAAGGTTTTGCCGTAGCTTTGGAGAAAGATTGATCATATGAGAATGACGGAATGTGAAGGGGTACGGATGAATGGTTGCTTTCGATATCAATTTTCCCGCACATACGAAGGTTTCTTTTCCAGTAATTAATTGGAATCTTTCTCTTATGTGTTTAGGAATATAAATGTTTAATCCTCTTTCATAACGTTGATCTGGAATATCTAAATTCCAATTTCTCCTAATATCCTTTGTTTCATTTAATAGGTAACCCTCTTCAATCAATTGGAATAGGGGGATTAATCCTGTTTCATAAGGTAAATAATCTGTTTTTTCTTTAATCTGTGTTTTAATATCCTGCCAGATTGATTTTAAAACAGCATGGTTTCCTCCATAGTAAGCACGTTGGATGATAGGATGATATAAATAAGGGGTTTCGAGTTCTTTAAAATGCGTAACTGCAAGTTTTGCCAAATACAATACAGCGAGGGTGATTTCCGGTTTGATGATCCATGAACTTAATGACAAATATTCAAAGCCATAGGGTTTGTTTCGAAATCTCCCTAATCCGCCATGCTTTGTTTTTCTTCTCCTTCTGCTAGTACTCGATTGCTCAAGCATGGCTATAGGAATCGCGAGATAGTAATCTAACACTCGCAATAATTTTACGGACGGTTTTATTCCAAAATGAAGATGTCCCCCACATTGATAGCCGTAGAATGGCATGCTGCCTGCACGAACAGAAACATTTTGATAAGGAAGCATGTTCGAAGCATCAGAAATTAGCTTTTGAATCTTTCGAAAAAGTTCATCTGGTGATTCAGTTGGTTCAGGACGAATCTCGGCTAAGGCGAATTCGCCACTGTCCTGCTCAATTTGTCGCTCGTCACACCCTACTGCCCCGCTTAACGGAAAGAACTCTGAGGCTGGCAGCAATTCATCATCACAACTTAACATAAATTCGATATCTGCACCCATTGTAAAAGATCCTTGTGGAACTTCTTCCTGTTCCCCTTCCTGTCCAGGGAATCGATGGATATCGAGCACAATTACTTTTTCATCCTTAAGTCTTCCTATTTTTACAACCGCATGTTGAATACCGATCACGTATGCAGCCCTTATCGCTAATTGTAAACATTCTTCAGGTAGTTCAGCCGCGCAGTTTTCCCATTTCCATCCATAATGCTCTGTTCGAATAGGAATTTCGTTATTTTGTACATGATGAACGATGGCTTTTTCTATTTTTACAACATGTAAGCCGCGAACCTCAAGCTTGTACTCCTCTTCAATGATATAGAGTTTTGTATAAAAATCGAGGCTCTCTTCATAGGTTTGTTCTTTTGTATAGAGGATTTTAATATCCTTTCCTGAGTGATGGCCGAATTTTCGTCCAACAACCGGATAGGAAGCATGATTGTTATCGATAATTTCTGTTGCTTGAACATGATTAGTATTCAACAGTTGCAGAACGAGTTCTTTATCCTCCCCTATAAAGAACGGGCTATTAATTAACTCCATAAGCTACCCACCCATTTTTTTAATTTCAACCTTGCATTCGAAATGTAAAATGCGCATAAGTTTAAAATATCTTATGAGACGTTTCAGATTTTTCTTGTGTCATTTTCCTAAATGGTTATATTTTCTTACCGCTATCGTTTAAAGGAGAGTTTCGATGGGAAATAAATTCGTAAAGCTTGATTATGTACAATTTTATCGAGGAAGCGGGAAAGTTTTTTGTCAAGTGGATGCACAGCATGCAATGCCCCCTCAAGCTGATTTATATACTGGTCAGCTGGTAAGAAATATTGTCTGGGAAACTGGTTGTGCCGGAGTTATAAGTATGGTTTCGAGAACGATTGCCGATTTAAATCGAAAAGAAGATGGGAAAAATAAGCAAGCAATCCAACAATATAGGAAAGCGATATTTGAAATTCTGCAGCATTTAGGGATTCTTGAGCAAAAAAGGCATCGTTTAACGAAACCTTATCTTCAGTTAACAATTCATGGAATGAAGGATGACCACCATGGTCCGTATGCGATTGAAATTGGTACGTACAACGGTCTCTCCTGTTCCCGTCAAATAAGGAAATGGTTTCGAAAAACCTTAACGTCCAAAGCAAACGACATTTTACCTAAGCTTAAAATCCGCTTTGACAAGTATTTTGACGGGGACGAATCCATCACTTATCACCGGCAGGGAGATGGTACAAATTATAAAGGTTATGGTTATCACTTTCATACGTTTCAAATTGAGTTATCAAGGACTTTAAGAGAAAAACATATTGAAGAAATGACTGAGCTTCTTTCGCATGTGATCAGTGCTTTTCAAAGTGAAATAGTGGAGAAGAAAACGTGATTAAGGGCTGGGGCTGAGATTTACCTCTTGCACCAGCCCTTAATCAATCGCGTCTTCACTACAAGGAAGTTTCTTCAATGAGTTTTTTTACATATTTCGGCAGCACAAAGGCAGATTGATAGACATCTGCATCGATATACTGTGTATTTTCATCCTGGAGTCTGCTTCGATCTGCTTTAAGCGGCTCCCACTTTTTGGAAGCCAAGGTAAAGCTCCAAATTCCGCATGGGAATAAAGGAATTGTGAATAAATATGGATAAACAATGGGAAAAAGTTTTTTAGCATTCTTTACTGTACGCTGCAGAGTGGAAATATTGTAATATGGAGATCCTGACTGAAATACTACAACACCGTCATCTGTCAAACTATCAAAAACTGATTGGTAAAATTCCACTGTAAATAATTTAGCTCCTGGACCAACCGGATCCGGCCGGTCAATTATAAGAACGTCATATCGTCCCTTTTGCCTTTGAATCCAATCATAACCATCTTCATGGATCATCGTTAATCTTGTTTCATTGTCATAGACAGAAGCGGGTGTCAGCCATTTTCTGCAAAGCTCCGTAACTTTTGGGTCTAGTTCAACAACATCAATTTGTTCCACTTCACGGTACTTCATGGTTTCGCGTGCCGGTCCGCAATCACCGCCGCCTATCATCGCAACTTTTTTTGGATTAGGATGAGTGACCAACGGAATGTGGCTGATCATTTCATTGTAAATAAAACCTTCCTTCATTGAAATTTGTGGTGTTCCATCCAACACAAGCATTCTGCCAAACCCTTTTGATTCCACGATACTGATTTCCTGATATTGAGACTTTTCATACTGAAGTAAAGATTGGATTTTGTACCATTGTTCAATCCGGACATTCCCCACAAAATTCCGGATCCATACGGTTCCGTCTTCTTTATGGAATCCATAAAGTGATCGTTCCTTTGTCATCCTTTCACCTGCTAAACAATTAGTGATTATTATCCATCGTATGAAAAAAGGAATGGACATGTCCTAATTAAAAGGTACATTTTTAAATAAAGGCTGTTTTTGTAAAGTCTGTTGTAAAATCTAAGGTTGTATTCGTGAAGTTTGTTGTTAAAATTTAAAGGCCAATTTT
>CALGSR010000433.1 GCA_937902115.1 uncultured Bacillus sp.
GATTCGTTGCTTTTTCATTCTCGCTCTGCATTTTCAACCAGTGCATTTTGCTTCAGTTCCGAAGGCGGTAAATTTCATCAGCCACATTCTCAATGAGCTATATCAAATTTGGCTCTCCACAAAGTGCTCGCATCTATCCTATCTCCTCAACCCTTCTAATTTATCTTTTCTGCCAACTCAACACTACCTAATTTAAGTCCCAAATTTGGCCCCAAAAATACCCTCGATATGTTCCCACATACGCATATCGAGGGTATAACTCAAGTAGACAGATTTGCTTTCATTCTATGAAACCCAGCATTTTCAAGGCTTTTCAGACTTTATTTTCTAGACATCAAGACAACACACTCAACATGTGTTACCACATAAGGCTTATACAATTTAGCAATGTATTCAAGGTATAACTACACTTTGGCAAAACCTACCTCACGAGGTAGTAAGGGGTGCAAGCCATGTTGCTGTAATTGATACATCTCTTTTCTATGTGACAATCATCGTTCTTTCTTATTTTGAAAAATTCCAACTCGATATTTCCCAAATAAATATCTTAGTAGGGGATCAGCACCCCTGTCTCCTTAATCATATTACAATTCAATTGTCCTCCTGATTGTCTTCCCCATAGTCCGCGTCAGAATCTGAACCCATTCCAAACAATTGTTTCATATAATCCTGATTTTCATTTAACACACGTACAATTTGAACTTTATCATATTCTATACGATAAAAGACATAATTCTTTTCTAAAAATATATACCAATAATCCGTTTGCACTTCAATTAGTTTGCCTAATTCAACACCGGATACAGGGTATTGCTCTAACCCTCTGATATTAGCTGTAATCTTTTTCAATATTCTTTGTGCAATATTTTGTCCCCAATTAGTTATAATATAGTCATTTATATATTGCAGATCTTCCAATGCCTTTGGCGAGTATTCTACTTTTGGCATATTTATATTCCTAGAATAGCTTCAACATCATCTGCTGAAATCCACCCTTTCTCTCTTGCTGATTTCTCACCTTCTTCAAGTTTAGCCAATAATCTGATAGTCGCTTTCAATTTATCTAATTCTTTAATTGTTACGATTGCGTATTCTCCTCGTCCATTTCTGGTTAAATAAACTGGACTATTTTCCGTTACTTCATTGAGGACTTCTGTATAATTCCTTAAATCTGAAACTGGTTTAATATTTGGCATGACAATCATCTCCTTATGTAAATATTATACACAATCCCACGTGAATATTACGTTAAATTAACACGTTCATTTACAGCAATTTAAATATCATTCTTATTTTTTCAGTTTTTCTATAGTTTGAACTTGTTGACGATGCGTAAACCAATGGATGTCATCAAGGAAGTGCTGATTTCCATCTTTAAATTTTTTGAAAATATAACTCATATACGACAAGGTTTTTTGGTTAGCAACAAGAGGTTGCACTTTTATGCACCTAAAACTAGCTTTACTTTAGTTGTAAACTTCAGCAAAACTGTCAAGTGCCAGGCACCTTCCAAATTTTTTAATTCATATAACCTCACTTAATAGCGCCTTTTCAAATCCTCTTCGTAAGCACCTTTTAAAACATCTCCCATATAAAGTAAGAGATTTTACAGCCTTGATGAATTTTTCTTAAAGTGCTTAAATAGCTCCTGATCGGACCATTGCATTTTGTTTTGAAATGCAATACAAAATGATGCGAGGATGAATGGTCCTTCAGAATTTAATTCGAACCCTATTCCTCTCGAATGAAGATCATCCAATTTTGAAGTGATTAGTTCATGTTGGATACAATATATATTTTCCGCTTCCTTTACTAACTTTTCCGCAAATGAAGCCAATTGATTATCTTCTAGTTTTTCTTTTAACTCATCATCAATCTGTAAGTAGGCACAAGAAAATAGAAGCGCTATTTCTTTAGCTGAAAGGGCATCCACTGAACCAAAAACCTTTTTTACTTCTCTTTCTAATTCACGAATCATTTTGAACTCTTTTTTTCTAGTAGATAACACTTTTACAACACTCGCATAATACCAATGTTGTTCACGCTTACCGCGATTAAAACGCCTCCAAACACTTTCTCCGAATTGATCCAAATCTGTATGGATTGATTTCAAATTATGCAATTTGTCGGCAACAATAACTTGAATTTCTTCTAAAGAGACATTATGTAACATTTCAATTGTATGTTGTTTCCTTACTTCCCATGGTAAATTCTTATCAGTTTCAGATGCTGCCACAACTAGGCTTGCTACCTTCGTTCCAAATGTATCTGTAAGATCCTGTAAGGTTGTCTCAGTGTCTTCAAGTGTGTCATGTAAAATACCTGCTGCAATAACTTCCTCTGAACATTTCGCTTTTTGTAAATACATACCTACTGCATAGGGATGCGTGATATAAGGAATATTTGTCCCCTTTCTATTCTGATTTTCATGTGCCTTTGCTGCAAAAATAAGAGCCTTTTCTATCAAATCCATAAATCATCTCTCCTTTTGTATGGCAGTTTGTACGTTCATCTATTTCTATTTAACCATAAATGATCATACCGGCGGCGTACGGAAGATTGTAGCGAGACATCAGGAAAGTCCTGTTTATGGACCAAAAGAAACGGAGGTATTGGTGAATCATGTCGTAGAGGCAGGGTACTCTATTAACTTATTGGACCAAAAACCTTTCGAGTCTCCGAAACGGGAGGTCATACGTATGGCCATATCGACTTTTTAATGGGAGATGCTCTCTTTTACAGGGATGCCTTGCTTTCAGCAGGATCTGGTCGGATTTTTACCGGCGATTACAAAGCTCAATATGAAACCTTGCAGAAATTTAAGTGCTTGGATGATGATATAATGTTTACCCCGCTCACGGGTATACCGAAATTTATTTACGTTTTGCATACGACATGCAGCCGGATAATGCAAAAATCTCCAAGTCATTGGAAGAAGTCCGGAAATTGCGTGCAAAAGGATAACCAACACTCCTGATAACGCTCGGCAGGGAGAAGGAAATTAACCTCTTTCTGCAAGTGGAAACATTGGAGGACTTTATCGAATTACGCAACGCCCGTGATGACTTCTAGGGGGATTCAAGTCGAAGTGTAGAAAAGGAGTTCAAAACAACTACCGGGTTGCTTTTTGCCGAATAAAAAGCAAGGTATCGAAAAAAGCTACAGCACCTTCCAGGAAGAAATCGAATCGAAGTACAGGCAGACGGCACACCAATAATTCATTATCGGTTTGTGTCCCCTACTATTGTACAGAGGCAAGAAATTTAAGCTTTCTTGCCTCATTTTTTCACTTTAAAATGATCTGCGCCACGCACTCCACATGCGTAGTATGCGGAAACATATCCACTGGCTGCGCTTCAACCGTCTTATACCCGCCATCTTCCAATATTCTTAAATCGCGGGCTAGTGTGGCCGGGTTGCACGAAACATAAACGACCTTCTTCGGCTTCATATCGAGAATCGTCTGCAGCAGTTTTTCGTCACAGCCTTTACGCGGAGGATCGACGACTAATACATCTGCTTGTACTCCTTCTTTATACCAGTTGGGAATGACGGTTTCTGCTTCGCCTACAGCAAATTCTACATTCGAGATGCCATTTAATGCTGCATTCCGTTTTGCATCCTCAATCGCTTCCGGGACAATTTCAACGCCGTACACTTTGCCTGCTTTTTGCGCAAGGAAAAGTGAGATGGTTCCGATTCCGCAATAGGCATCAATAACCGTTTCATTCCCGTTTAATCCGGCATATTCAAGTGCCTTATCATACAATACCTTTGTTTGCTCAGGATTCACCTGATAGAAGGAACGTGCCGATATAGCAAATTTGATGTCACCAATGGAATCATAAATGACTTCTTCTCCCCAAAGCACTTTTGTCTGCTCACCTAGGATGACATTCGTTTTTTTCGAATTGATATTTTGCACAATCGATTTTACCTCCGGGATGGCCGCGGTAATTTCTTCAACAATCTTACTTTTGTTTGGCAGTTCATTTGTCCTCGTTACAAGTACGACCATTACCTCTCCGCTCACTGCTCCATAGCGAACCATAATGTGGCGAAGGTCGCCTTTATGCTTTTCCTCGTTATAGGCGCGAACCCCGTTACGACTGCAAATATCCTTAATCTTTTGCACCACTTCATCGTTCTTTTCTTGCTGAATCAGACAGGTCTTCATATCAATAATCTGGTGACTGCGCTGCTGATAAAAACCGCCAATCAGACCACCCTCATGCTCGCCAATTGGAACCTGTGATTTATTTCGGTAGTTCCACGGATTTTCCATTCCTAATACCGTATGGACTTTGACATCTTCCAGTTTGCCAATTCGCTGCAGTACATCTCTAACCTGCTTTTCTTTAGCAAGCATTTGCCCTTCATAGCTTAAATGTTGAAGCTGGCAGCCGCCGCACTCTTTATAAATAGAACAAGGGGCATCAATCCGGTGCGGACTCGGTTCAATAATCTCCATCAACTTGCCAAAACCGTACCCCTTATTGACTTTTACTACTTTGATTTTAGCCTTTTCACCAGGGAGACCATTTGGTACAAAAATAGGATATCCCTCTACTTTCGCCACCCCAGCGCCATCATGCGTTAAATCCTCAAATATTGTTTCTATGTAATCATTCTTTTGAACAGGTAATGTTTTCTTCATATAATTCTTCCTTTACTACATTATTCCAAAGTTTCTTCAATTAGATGAATTGTATCACATCTTATATATAATGAGGAAACTCAGTTTATCACTTTTAACAAATCAAATACAACAACAAAGATTCTGAGCATCATTTTCTGTTGAGACATTTTAATACCGATATTCAGATGCAGGAGTAACGGCTTTTGCTGATACGCTATGGGAAATAATGCTGCCTCAGAGGTGAGTTATAGATTGAACTTTTTTTCATATTATAATGACCCTAATGTATTGGTAGCCAAGCATAACGACCAATTGCTCTATTTTTACAGCCTCACGGGCACTATGAACCCTTTCGAGTGACCGTCAGTTCTTTTTCTTCTGCCTCACGGGCACTATCAGCGTCTCATAACGACTATAATTCTGCCTCTTTAATAAAAGAACACAAAAAAAGAGCACCCACTCAAGGTACTCTTCGATTTGCATGGCGGCGTCCTACTCTCACATGGGTAAAACCCCA
>CALGSR010000434.1 GCA_937902115.1 uncultured Bacillus sp.
ATTAATGCCATGTATGGATCAGATGGATTGTTCTTGGCCACCTTTGCGAATATCGCGTATAGTCTTTTCTTCTTTTCTGCCGGCGTGATCGTCATTGCCGGTGATAAAAAGAATTTCAAGTTTGACTGGAAAGCTGTTTTCTTAAATAATGTCATGATTGGACTTTATATTGCTTTATTTCTTTTCTTCACGCAGATTCCATTGCCAGGCTTCGTAAAGGGAACCGTATCCATGCTCGGGGATATGACAGGCCCGTTGTCCATGCTGATTATTGGATTGACGTTAAGTGAGTATCCTTTAAAAGAATTATTTAATAATCGGACACAATACCAAATATCCTTTGTCCGCCTGATTGCCGCACCGCTAGTCATTGTCCTATTGCTAAAATTATTCCCCTCTGATGGGAATGAACTAATGATTGCCGTTTTGGCCATTTTGCTTGCGATGCCAATTGCCGGAAATACAACACTCATGGCCACGGAATATGGAGGAGATGAAGAATTCGCCGCCAAAAGCACGCTCCTTTCATCCATCCTTTGTATCGCAACAACACCGCTAATCTTTTTAATGATATAGCTGACTGGGAGAAAATTCCCCCAGTTAAAGAAATTTTGCTAGCTTTATCTCAATCGTAAAGGCTCTTTTCTCAGACATTGTTGCTTTTGGAGTAAAAAAACTTATTGTTCTTGCATAAAGGTTGAAGTTGTTAGAAATTTATTGAGAAAAGAGCTGCAAATTAGATAAAAATGCCCAAAATACCTGATTGCACGTTAAAATTGGCCTTTAAATTTTAACAACAAACTTTACGAATACAGCCATCGTAAAACATAAAGGGTGATACCGATTCTACTTGAATCATTGGTATCACCCTTTTTCTTTTTACATAAGTTCATTATTCCGTTCCAACAGCACAGTAAATGAGTTAAAACCGTTTTTTACCACTTAGTAAATTCTCCTATTTTTTATCTGCATAGAATATTTTCTATGCTCTTTAATTCCTCTTTTGATAAAATAATTTCACTCGCCTGAATGTTTTCCAGGATGCGCTCTTTTCTTTTACCACCCGGAATAACGGCATCAACTCCATCTTGAGCAAGTAACCAAGCTAGCGCTAAGTTAGGCAGTGATGTATTCTTTTGCTTCGCTATCTCTTTTAATTTATCAACCGTTTGCAATGTTTGCTGGAATTGCTCCCCCTGGAATAACGGAATCGAATGACGCCAATCTTGCGGCTCTAATTTAGAATCTTTATTGAAGCCGCCGCCAAGCAGTCCAAATGCCAACGGACCATAAGGAATGAAAGAGATTTGATTTTCAACACAATAGGGCAACAATCCCGCTTCAGCAGACCGTTCTAACATATGATACGGTGACTGCAATGCAGAAATATCCCCATGAACATTTGCCTCTTTCAATTGCTCAAGCGAAACATTCGAAATTCCAATGGCACGAATTTTTCCTTCTTCTTTCAGGCGGGTCAATTCCCCAACGGATTCCGCAAAAGGGGTTTCACTGTCCGGGAAGTGTATGTAATACAGGTCTATATTGTCTAATTGCAGTCTTTGCAAACTCTTTTCAAACGCTTCTCTTAAATATTCAGGACGATTATTTGTTTTGATCGAACCATCGCTGGACCATCGCTGTGCCCCTTTTGTTGCAACGATAATGTCATCTCGTTTAAATTCTTTTAATACCTCACCTACTAATTCCTCTGAACGTCCAGGACCATAAATATCTGCTGTATCAATAAAGTTCACTCCATTGTTCAGTGCTGTTCTTACTAGGTCCTTTCCATCTTCTTCATTTAAATTTTGAAACAAATTATGCCCGCCCACTGCATTCGTACCAAGTCCAATTTGCGATATTTTAAGTTCCGTCTTTTTTAAAGTTGAATATCTCAAGTTCCTTTTCCTCCTGTCATCTATTAGCTTTATCATAGTTTTTAAAAATAAAATCTGCAAATGATACCACATCAATTTCACATAGTGAAACTAAATGCATATATTTTGAAACAAAGAAATAAAACATTTATACTTTGAGAAGAACGTGGCAATCCAAACAGTAATGCATCTGCGGAATAATTTTCATGTGATAAGAGACAACCCTTTCTGTGAAAGCTAAAATGCAAGAAACAATCACACTGTAGAAAAATAGAAGCCCCGTTAATATATGACATTTGGAGGTCAACAAGATGAAAGTAGCAACAATCGTAGGTAGTATTCGTAAAGACTCATATAACTTAAAATTGGCAAAACACATTCAAAAACGTTATGCAGATCAATTTGAAGTGGAGATTTTAGACTTGGCACCCCTGCCAATGTATAACCAAGATAACGAATTAGATCCACCACAAGAAATTGTCGACTTCAAAGCGAAAGTAAAAGAAGCGGATGCCGTTCTTTGGATAACACCTGAATACAATGCAACGATTCCCGGCGTATTAGGAAATGCGATTGACTGGTTAAGCCGCGTCGATAAAGTCATGAATGGCAAACCATCGATTGTGATGGGGTCTTCGATGGGAATTTTAGGTTCTGTTAAAGCTCAGATGCACTTGCGGGATATCCTATTTGCCATTGGTTTAAACTCGCCAGTGCTAGGCGGCAACGAAGTATATGTAGGAGCTGTACATGAAAAATTTGATGCTGAAGGGAACTTAACAGACGAGACTACGATCGCGTATTTAGATGGTGTCATCGCAAACTTCCAAGAATGGGTTAAACC
>CALGSR010000435.1 GCA_937902115.1 uncultured Bacillus sp.
AGGATTTTTAAAACTGTTGAATATCCCGTATGTCGGTAATGGTGTACTGGCCTCTTCCGCGGGAATGGATAAAGTTGTCATGAAAGATATCTTCGCGCAGGCCGGACTCGCGCAAGTGAACTATGTTTCTTTTATTAAAAGCGAATGGAACAGTGCCCCAGCAGCTGCTTATGAGCAGGTTGAGAAGGAATTAGGCTTCCCATGTTTTGTTAAACCGGCGAATCTTGGCTCAAGTGTCGGAATCAGCAGATGTACAAATCAGGCAGAGCTGGAAACAGCTTTCGCGGAAGCGTTTCAGTTTGATCGCAAAGTGATTATTGAAGAAGGCGTAACAGCAAGAGAAGTGGAAATTGCTGTTTTGGGAAATGATAATCCTGAATGTTCGGTTGCAGGTGAAATTGTACCGAAGAAGGATTTTTATGATTATAAAGCAAAATATGAAGACGATGATACGGCGCTCATTATCCCGGCTGAACTTACAAACGATGAATATGCCCAGTTGAAGGAGATGGCGGTTAAAGCGTTCAAAGCCTTGGATTGTTCCGGGCTTGTCAGAGCAGATTTCTTTTTAACAAAAGAAGGAAAAGGGCTTATTAATGAGGTAAACACGATGCCTGGCTTCACGCCTGTCAGCATGTTCCCGCTTCTTTGGAATCAGAGCGGTCTCGAGTACCCTGCCTTAATTGAACGTCTTGTACAATTAGCGATTGAAAGATATGAAGAAAAGCAAAACATTAAATATACGGTTTGACCTGAGCGGCTTCCGTATGAAAGAGCGATAATTACCATATGGTTACCATGGGCTGTTTCTTCTGGGTGCTGGATACCTGTCGGGACAGCCCTTTCTGAATTGGGAGGTATAAAATGATTAATAGGACGTTAGCGCAGCTAAAGGACATGATTCAAATCGAGAATGATGTAATAGCTTTTGCAGAGGTGGCGATAAATGGCGTTTCGATTGATTCGCGAAAAATTGCACGAGGAAATTTATTTGTTCCTTTTAAAGGAGAGCATTCAGACGGACACCGTTTCGTTGAGGAAGCATTGAAAAAAGGGGCAAGCGCAGCGTTATGGCAGAAGGACGTGCCCAATCCACCTTTGCATCTGCCGGTTCTTATTGTCGAGGACACATTAACCGCACTGCAGGAGCTGTCTAGAAGCTATCGCAATCAGCTGGACGTTAAGGTGGTCGGCATTACCGGCAGCAATGGGAAAACAACGGTAAAGGATATGACAACAAAGCTTTTGTCGTTAAAATATAAAGTGCAAAAAACAGAGGGGAATTACAATAATCATATTGGTCTTCCATTAACGGTACTTTCGCTTGATGAAGATACAGAGATTGCTGTCTTGGAAATGGGAATGAGCAGCAAAGGAGAAATCGACTTTTTGTCACGGCTTGCGCGCCCAAACGCGGTTATTATCACGAATATCGGTGAATCCCATCTCCAGGATTTGGGTTCAAGAGAAGGCATTGCTGAAGCAAAGCTTGAAATTATTAACGGGCTTCAGGAAAATGGTTTAATTGTCTATCTCGGTGACGAGCCATTATTACAGCAAAAGCTGCGGGATTTTACAGGGGGTTCTGTCATTCGTACATTTGGTCGCGAGAGCGGAAATGACGTTTATCCATTGCAGATCAACTCGAATCATTCAGGCAGTACTTTTAAAATAAATGAAGATGATACGGAAATCCATCTGCCAGTTCTTGGGTTCCACAATATACTCAATGCCCTTTGTGCGATGCTGACAGCGAACTATTTTAATATTCCTTATGCAAAAATGAATGAAGGCTTTGCTGACTTGAAATTAACCAATATGAGAATGGAAATGGTTGAAGGTCAAAATGGTGTGAAGGTCATAAATGATGCTTATAATGCCAGTCCTACTTCTATGAGGGCTGCAATTGACCTTGTGTCCACGCTGCCTGGTTTTACGACAAAAATTCTCGTTCTTGGCGACATGCTGGAATTAGGGGAGAAAGAAGAGGAATTCCATTTTGCGATTGGTCAATCAATTGATCCGCAAGGAGTGGACTACGTCTTTACCTTTGGAAACCTAGGCCGCTCAATTGCTGCAGGAGTGAAATCTGTTTTATCTGAAGAAAGGGTGTTTTCTTTTACAGAGAAGGATTCTTTGATTGAAACACTAAAAAATTATCTCGATTCAAATACACTTGTACTGGTAAAAGCATCCCGAGGGATGAAACTGGAAGAAGTAGTAACAGCCCTGACATAAGGGACAGGGGGACGGTTCCGCTGTCCCTTTTGCGTACTATGTAGATACTTTTTCAAAATAATGATATGTTCTCCGAACTGTCACAATGGGTGAAAATTTTCCATTCATATTTGTCCCTTTTATAAGAATTTTCAAATGAAATGGGTGTAAAATAAAAATAGGACAAATCATAATCTAAAGCAAATGGCGGTGTCGAAAATTGATTGGATGTTTATGTATTCATGGTTTTACGGGCGCTCCGTCTGAGGTTGATCCCCTTGTGCAATATTTAAAAAAGGAAACCGACTGGAGATTGGCTGTGCCTACTTTACCTGGTCATGGAGATACTCTTAATTTAAAGGGTGTACAGTATAATGAATGGATCAAGCATGCAGAACATGAATTAGAGGCATTACTTGATGTGTGTGAAAAGGTATATGTGGTTGGATTTTCAATGGGAGGAATGATTGCCAGTTATTTAACGGTTCATTTTCCGGTTGAAAAATTAGTTTTATTAAGTGCTGCTGCCTATTATGTCAACCCAAAACAGCTTGCGCTTGATATCGGAACGATGTTTAAGGATGTGTATCGAGGTAAATTGTCGGAGAATGAACTGTTTTTGCGCTATAAACGGAAAATTAAGGAGACACCGGTGGCGGCAACGATTCAATTTCGTAAGCTGGTCAATCAGGTTCTTCCGGAAATCAATGTCCCTACATTCATCGCTCAGGGGGAAGTGGATGGTGTTGTTCCTCCGAAAACGGCGCAATACTTATATAACCACATCTGTTCTTCATCAAAAAAGCTTTTTTATATTAAAAACTCGAAGCATTTGATCTGTCATTGTGATGAACGAGATGATTTATTTGATAATATCCTCAACTTTCTGCAGCATGAGCGGGAAGCTGAGCTAGGCATCATAGATGCAAGCTTTTCTCGATACAATTGATGCTAATATTGCAAAGTGCCGGCAATAATGGTAATATTATCATCAAAGTGCCAATGAGAGAATTTCTTTCGACCTCAGACATACTCCATTTGGAGAATGTCTTTTTTTCACCTTTTACATGTATTGCTGCGCTTAAGAAACTTTTCCACAGTGATTATTTAAAATATGGGCTCGGGAGAAATCGAACTAGCCACTTCACATAGACGTATATGTCCACATGCTTTGTTGGATGAACTCATTTAGCATTCATTGTATTCTTTCTTTTAAAAAATTGAAATATACGCTGAATGAACCGAATCATTGACAGGGCTAAATGAAAAGAAGGAGAATGGATAAATTGACAAAATTTGAAGAATTAGGTATTAGTACTGCGACGCTGAAATCATTGGAAAGAATGGGCTTTGAAGAGGCAACACCTATTCAAGCTGAAACGATTCCGCTTGGTTTAGAAAATAAGGACTTGATCGGGCAAGCGCAAACAGGTACGGGAAAAACAACTGCATTTGGTGTACCGATGATCGATAAAATTGATAAAGAAAAAGATTTTATCCAGGGGATTATCATTGCACCAACACGTGAACTTGCGATTCAAGTATCAGAAGAGTTGTATAAAATTGGGTACGGTAAAAGGGCACGAGTATTGGCTATTTATGGGGGACAGGATATTAACCGTCAAATCCGTGCTTTGAAAAACCGTCCGAACATTATTGTCGGCACACCGGGCCGTCTGCTCGACCATATTAATAGAAAAACGATTCGTCTTGATCATGTCCATACGGTTGTACTTGATGAAGCGGATGAGATGCTGAACATGGGATTCATTGAAGATATCGAAGCGATCTTAGCGCAAATTCCTGAAGAGCATCAAACCTTGTTGTTCTCTGCAACAATGCCTGCTCCGATACAGCGGATGGCGCAAAGATTCATGAAGGATCCTCAGATTATCCGCGTGAAAGCAAAAGAAATGACGGTATCAGCGATTGATCAATATTATTTAGAAGTTCAGGAAAGAAATAAATTTGATATTCTAACAAGATTACTGGATATTCAAGCACCTGAATTATCGATTATTTTTGGTCGTACGAAACGCAGAGTCGATGAGCTTTCAGAGGCTTTGAATCTTCGCGGATACAATGCAGAGGGGATTCATGGCGATTTAAGCCAAGCAAAACGTATGTCAGTATTACGTAAATTTAAGGAAGGATCTATCGATGTACTTGTTGCAACCGATGTTGCAGCTCGCGGCCTTGATATTTCCGGTGTTACACATGTTTATAACTTTGATATCCCGCAGGACCCTGAAAGCTATGTTCACCGGATTGGACGGACCGGACGTGCGGGGAAACAAGGGGTAGCGATGACGTTCATTACCCCTCGGGAAAAGTCATATTTACATGTTGTTGAGAAAACAACAAGAAGAAAAATGGAGCGTATGCAGCCGCCAACTCTTGACGAAGCGCTTGAAGGCCAACAAAGAGCTGCAATGGAAAAGATCGTACAAACGATTGATTCCAACAACTTGCAACATTATAAACAGCTGGCGGATGAGCTTTTGAAGGAACACGATCCACAAACTGTAGTGGCAGCCGTTCTTAAAATGCTGACAAAAGAGCCTGATACGACATCTGTTGTGTTGACTGAGGAAAAACCGCTACCGTCTAAACGGGATCGAAAATTTGATGACCGTAAACGCGGCAGCTATGATTCTAATAATCGCAAAAGAACGCCGATGAAATCACGCCAAGGCCAAGGTCACGGCCACGGCGGAAAACGTCCGAATAATTCACAATACAAATCAAAATCAAACAGTTACAGATAAGATTAGATGCACGGGATACTTCCCGTGCATTAATTTTTTTTAGAGAGAGAAGAGTAAGTGAGGAGTATAGAGCGTACCAAAGGTTTTTCGGCAAAATTTGCGGATTTTCACTAAATTGCCCCGACTTTTTGAAACTTAATGTAGGCGTATATCGTACATACAAGTACGGTAGGAAAGGAAAACAGGGGGTGTATGATGGGAACTGAACCAAAAAAGAGAATTTCTGAGAGAGCGTTGATTGTCTGGAGGATTTCCGGAGCCATTACTTCAGCGATCTTTCTTCTATTAGCGGGAGGCGTTATTGCATTAACCATTATTTTTGACTGGCCGATATGGATTAGTGTTGCGGCTATCATACTATTTATTTTATCGGTTATTTTCTCCGTATTCTTTTTTCCGAGGCTTCGCTGGAAACGTTGGAGATATGAAGTGCGAGAGCAGGAAATTGAACTGCAGCATGGGATGTTTATTATTACCCGGACGTTGGTTCCGATGGTCCGTGTTCAGCATGTTGACACAAAGCAGGGACCGATATTAAGGAAATATAACCTAGCTTCTGTGACGATTTCAACCGCTGCAACGGTCCATGAAATTCCTGCCTTGGATATTGAAGAGGCGGAGGAAATGCGGATCTGGATATCGAGGCTTGCGAGGGTGGCCGATGATGATGTCTGAACGGAAACGGCTGCATCCCATATCAGCTGTAGCCAGCACTCTGAAACGAATAAAGGAAATGATTCTTCCGCTTATTTTCCTTTTTGTTATTGAGAGAAACGGTGAGGAAGGACCGTTTTGGTTTTATATTGTGGCAGCTATTTCGATTTTAATTCCATTGGCTATCGGAATTTTGACCTGGATCCGTTTCACATACCGGATTGAAGAAGGGGAATTGCGAATTGAATCAGGCATCTTCGTAAAAAAGAAGCGCTATATTCCATTTGAACGCATTCAAAGCTTGGACTTCTCTGAAGGAATTTTGCAGCGCCCTTTTGGATTAGTAAAAGTAAAGGTAGAAACAGCGGGTTCTTCCAGCCTTACAGAAGCTGAGGCGGTACTGACTGCGATTACGAAAGAAGAGGCAAAGAGCATCCAAGACACTCTATCCCTTGTAAAAGGCGGACAAACCACGATGCAAATAGTTGATGATGAAGAGACTATTCCGGTAAAGAATGAGGAAAATCTTTATCAGATCACGCCTTCTCAACTCATATTATTAGCAACGACATCAGGCGGGGTTGGAGTCATCCTATCTGCAATTGTTGCATTTATTTTTCAATTTGATGAACTGATTCCCTTTAAAAAAGTATATAGTGGATTTCAGCATTTTATTGCAAATGGAATTGTCTTTGTCAGTTTGGCCGCCCTGTTCGTATTTTTAGTTGCCTGGATACTGGCATTTATTAACACGCTGCTGAAGTTTGCTAATTTTACAGTACAGAAGATTGAAGGCGACTTGATTATTTCCAGAGGGCTATTGGAGAAACGGCAGATAACGATCCCTCTGAACCGCATTCAAGGGATCCGTATCAGTGAAAACTTGATTCGACAGCCGCTGGGTCTCGCAACGGTCTATGTAGAAAGTGCCGGCGGTTCAATGGATAAGGAGTCGCAATCAACGATTATGGTCCTGCCTATCGTGAAGAAACAGGAAATTTCACAGCTTCTGCAAACTATTTTGCCGGATTATGATTTGAATCCAGAAATAGTACCCGTTCCGAAAAGGGCATGGCAAAGGTACATGTTCCGCGGATTATTTTTCCCGCTTCTCATCGTACTGGCTGCTGTCATTTTCTGTCGTCCGTGGGGTTACTTTTCGTTTTTGCTGCTCCCTTTGGCTGCCATTTGGTCTCATTTGAAGTTTAAAGATGCCGGATGGAGTATTGAAGATTTGCAGTTGACATTAAGGTACAGGGGGATTATCAGGAACACGGTGATGATGAGAAAGAATAAAATTCAGTCCTTATCGATTAGGAGGAAATATTTTCAATTGAGGAGGAGACTGGTGACAGTGGAGGCAACGATTATTTCCGGAATCGGCGGCTCCGGAGGGACGGTTCATGATATGGAGGCACAAGACGGGAGAAGGATTTACCAATGGTACAGCCGTCATCATCGAGAGGATTCCTTTTAAATGATAAAAAAGTCAGATGAAGCATCTGACTTTTTTATCATTTTTGTGAGGGGAAATGTCCTTCATCAGGGCGATGAAGGACAAATTCATAAATCTAATTCAGCATTCCCTTATTTTCTCCGTAAAGAAATGACACCGATTAGGAAACCTGAGATAATACCGAATAGATGGGCCGTCACGTTAATATTCGGCTGAACAAAGGTCATAATGATACTAATAACAGTAATTGTGACCAACAACTGTTTGTTATCCTTTGACATGCGGTGTTTTTGTAAAACCAAAATACTGATATAATAACCGAAAATTCCAAAAATCGCTCCGCTGGACCCAACATGAATATAGGTAAGCGGTTCTAAAAAGAACGTGGCAATATTTGCTGATATCCCAGTAACTAAATAAACAATCGTAAACCGCTTAGAGCCAATCATTTTTTCTAAGGCTGGTCCGAATATTACCAATGAAAAACTGTTAAACAGAAAATGAGAGAAACCGCTGTGTAAAAAAATAGGCGTGACAATCCTCCAGATTTCTCCTTGCATAATAAATAAATTGACTCCGGCAAATAACTCAAACAACAATTGATTTGGGAAAATAGGCAAGGCTGTCAGTAAATACAATACAATATGAATAAGAAGAATAGTGGAAATAACCGGATAATACCGGATAAACTCCTTAAAACTTTCGGTTCTTGTGAACAAAATGGATTAACCCCCTGCAAAATCGCTTAATTAAATAATAACACAAGGACTACTATCAAGGCTTATATAAAGGGTGTTCAACGATACATATGCTGCTTTTAACTGATAAAGCAGTTCAGAGAAAAAATCAAATAAAGGAAGTTATACAATGATAAGTGGAATTGGCATCGATATTGTGGAACTGAAGCGCATTGCTAAAATATGCACCCGGCAGAAACGATTTGCTGATCGGATTCTGACTTCGTTTGAAAAAGAAATCTATGATCAGCTAAAGGGAAAACGGCAGATGGAATATTTAGCAGGAAGATTCGCGGCAAAGGAGGCCTTTGCCAAGGCTTACGGAACCGGAATTGGGACACAGCTTTCTTTTCAGGATATTCAGGTAGAGAATGATGAAAAAGGCAAGCCGTCTATTACGAAACCATTGCAGGAAGGTGTGCATCTTTCGATTACACATAGCGCTGAATATGCAGCTGCACAAGTCATTATCGAAAAAAAATAATCCCATCTCCAGTGTGGGTTGCATGGAATTGATCATTTTTCTGGCAGTGGCATCACGTCTTAAAATAATCGAATACGATTTTTCAGTTCGTCATATTACCGATGGTTGTCTCATATATTCTTAGTGCAATGGGAGAGACAAGACTAGGCAGTATGGATCGGGTGTATGATTTAATCACACTCCGCCTGCTTCTTCCTTGTCTAGCTGTCAGCCCCTGTAAAGAAGAGAAAAAAGCAGGGCGCTTTCGCTTTTCAAACTCTCCTTCTACGGATTAATGAGACAAAAGGGGTTGAAGGAATGAAGAAAAGGTTATTCATGCTTCTAGCACTGCTTCTGACTGTACTTTTATTATCGGCATGCGGGGAAAAA
>CALGSR010000436.1 GCA_937902115.1 uncultured Bacillus sp.
GACACCATCCGTTTTTATCTCGTGGGCCGTGTCAATTTCTTAATCTCTTTTTACAATTTAGGAGCAAATATTGCATTATTTATCCCCTTTGGGTTGTATTATAGATACCTCTCTAAGGCTCCACGTATGAAACCATTGCTTATCCTTGCTATTTGTATTGTCGGCATAATTGAATGCCTGCAATTTCTGACAAAAAGAGGAAGTCTAGATATTGATGATTTAATCCTAAACGTAATGGGAGTGTGCCTTGGGTACCTCATCCATCCATTTTTCCAAAAAGTCCTCCTCATCAAGAAATAGAAAAGCTGTTCAACCTTTCGAGCAGCTTTTTCATTACATGACTAGGAAAACGATAGACATTGACATTAAATTATTGATTAAATGCGTGACAATAGAGGCCTCAATTCGTTTCGTTTTGTAATAAATCAGACCAAAGAAAAATCCCATGACGATATAGGATAATATATTAAATGGATTAAAATTATATATTAAACTATCAATACTAAAATGGGCGAAACCAAAAAGTATCGAACTGACCAGCAATCCTGTTTTGGCATAATGTTTAAAGATATGGCCCATAATCAACTTTCGATAGAAAAACTCTTCCACGATGGGTGCAATCAGAACGGTCGTAATAAAGATCAAAATCGGAAAATTAACACTCAGATCGTTGATCATATTTTGGTTATCACTGCTTGCTGCATATGAAAATTGTACACCAATCAGCGAAATAATTGCATTTGATAGAACGATGAGCAGTGTAATCAGAATGCCTATTCCGATATCTTTTACTTTAAATTGGCTCCACTTTATTGGAACCTCTTTAAACATTTTCTTATATGGAAAAGCCAGTAGACAAAAAATTAGAATGGGCGTGAGCGCAATCATAATGGCAATAAATGATTCGACTGCTTCCGCTGTTATACTAGGGTTGAACCATTTATAAAGAAGTCCCGCCCCCATAGGAAACAAATTGTTGAATAAACCATATGCCAACAAGAAAGCCGTCGCAATAAACCATTCATTCTTTACACTTGCTTTTGCATTGCTTAAATTTTCTCTATTTTCGATCTGTAATTTTGATTCCATTTTCTTAACCTCTTATCGTATTCATCAAATTTTGATTGGTTAAATAGCACATATTTCACCAAATATCTCTCATTCTATTACCTTATACGATATTGGTTGAAAATTGTTTCAAAACTATAAAAAAAGTGACCAAAGTGCCAGGCATCATCCCAATGAGAATGGGACCTGGCATTTTATCTTTTACTATTCTTTTTTTTCATAAACTTTGCAAGGATAGCTTTAAAAAAGTTTCTAATCGGTGTTTTGTTAGGTAGTTCATCTTGACCTACAGACTTTTTCCCAGTTGAAGTTTTGGATGTTGTTACGATTGGCGGTAATTCTGTTGCTGGTTCTTCTGGTTCTTGCACAGGTGGATTTACTTGAGTATGTACGATGGTTTCAACCGGCAGTTGCTCAGATGGATTAGTAGTTGTTTGTTCAAGTGATTGTATTGACTCCTCAACAAATGCCGGGAATAGCTCCTTTTCACGAGTCTCCATCCATTCATTTTCCCGTTGTTGCGGCTGTTTATGGAAAAAGCCCCATATGATTTCTGTTACATTCGGCCCAGATGGGTCTGTGAAAGAACCGGCTTGGCACCCGCCTGACCACGCATGGCCTAATTCATCAATCAGCCAAAGTTCCAATATGGGCTCGTCACTCCCATCCTGATAAACCGAATGAGTAAAGCTTTTTCCATTGACATGATCAGAATCGACTTGGACAGGTGTAACATCCGTGTGACCAGTACCTCCTTCCACGAGATAATTGGTTTGCGCCCATTGGGTGATCACTTGCTCACTATTAATGGGATTGACAACCGGATCCGCAGCACCATGGAACACAATCACCCGCATTTTTCTCTTGTTCTCACCCATTTCAGAAAATGCTTCTTTGGCACATTGATATGGATCTGGTACACCAAACGCCATCCTTCTTCTTGCTTCCTCAGCTGTCGGATCCATGAGAAGAGACACATTCGCTGCTCCATAGGCTAAGCCCGAATAAATAGCAATGCCCTGAAAGACCTCTGGATAAGTAACACCAAGAATACAGGCTAGAGAGCCGCCTGCTGAAAACCCAGCAGCGAATACATTCTGTTCATCAATCCTATATTCCCTTTTCACTTCTTGAATCATGTCGTTGATTAGCTTTGGATGTCCCTCTCCACGGTGTTGATTTTTATCTAAAAACCAATTCCAGCAGCCAAAGGCATTAAATGCGGCCGGATCGGCAAAGTTTAACGGATGATTCATATCAGGATAAAGGACAAAGAATCCTTCCTTTTCGGCAAGGGCGTTCATATTTGTCCCTGCAGCAAAATCATCTGGATTCTGGTTGCATCCATGGAGCAGCACTAACAAAGGTAAATTTTCAACCGCATATTTATCACCTGGAACATAAAGCTTATATTTAAAGTCTTGATAAACAAAATCGAGAAATTCTCCCAAATCACTTTCCCCCATTTTTCACTCTGTTGTCTATACTTATTCCAGGTTCATCACCAAACATCACAATTTTCATAAAATTATGTTCAAGCTTTAAGTTTTATTGTTTTGAGAAACTATTCTATAATCAATATATCATTCTTTTCACCATTAAAATATGCGCTGCCCTAATATGATTCGTTTCATTTACTTAAAAATAGAAAAGAGAGATTCCATGAAGTTCTCGAAAAACATCGTCATGTTTATGTTAATGTTTATTATGTTTATCACGTTTAATTCCTTTGGGCTCATTATCCCGGTGATGCCGACTTATTTGAAAACATTCGGAGCGGCGGGACAGGTGTTAGGCTTTATTATTGCGCTTTTTGCTTTTGGACAATTTTTGTTTTCTCCCCTTGCCGGGACTTTATCGGACCGATATGGGAGGAAAAAATTAATTATTTTTGGGCTCCTTGTGAACGGCCTGTCGCAAATCATGTTTGGCCTCTCTACTGAAACATGGATGTTATTCGCTTCTCGATTTATCACCGGTTTTGGTACAGCCTTCATTGTGCCTCCTGTTATGGCTTACGCGGCGGACCTGACCACAAATGAAGATCGTGGGAAAGCCATGGGCTGGCTTGGTGCCGCCATATCACTTGGCTTTATGATTGGACCCGGAATCGGCGGACTCCTTTCAAATATTACTTTGAAATTCCCCTTCTATTTTGGCGGTTTGGCAACCATTATCGTTGGATTTATTTCACTCTTCGTTCTTCCTAATATTAAGCCTGGGATACAAAAACAAACCAAGAGGGAAAATCTCATCCAGCAAATGGCCCGCTCCGTCAAAACGAGCTATTTTGTGTTGTTAATCGTTGTTTTTGTTTTCCAATTTGGGATTGCCAACTTTCAATCGACGCTTACGATGTTTTTAACCTATCGATGGGATTACACGCCAAATGAGATCGCTATAGTGATGACCATCGGGGCAGGTGTCGGGGTATTGATTCAAGCCTTTGCCATAAATCGAATGTTCCTTGTATTTGGTGAAATGAAAATCATTTTATTTAGCTTGTTTGTTGCAGCATTTAGTTTGTATGGCATGCTCTATGTCAAGGGCTTCACCATCATTCTATTGACAGCCACTATTTTCTCGACGGCTACGGCCTTAATCCGCCCGGCCGTAAATACATTAATCTCGAAAACAGCGGCTCATGAACAAGGCTATGCTGCCGGGATGAACAACGCCTACATGAGTTTGGGTAATATGATTGGTCCAGCCTTAGCAGGAACACTGTTTGACTGGCATATGAGTATCCCTTTCACATTCGGTGCACTTATTTTATTAGGATGCTTCTTTATTACGTATAGCTGGGCAAAGAAGACGGCTGTTCAGGAGCAATCTACATAACGAAAAAAAGTAGTGACAGATTAATGTCACTACTTTTTTTCGTTATTCCCATCTTTCTATTGCAAATCTTCAATGGAATTAATATCAACATATTCCGGAACAACCAAACCATTCTTTGTCCCGTGAAGATTCTTTCCAAGGTCAACTAGTTCGTTCTTATACGTATTATAATATTCGACATGAGTACTTGGGAGCCAGGCACCAACCATTGCATCGGAGCTTCCGTTGGCAACCCCGGCAAACATCGGTCCCACTTCTACCTGAGTTAATGTCACGTCATAACCATTTTGCTCAAGAACCTTTCCCACTACATTGGTACTGGCTATTTCCGTGTCCCAAGCAACATAGACTAGATTGATCTTCTCACCTTTTCCTACTTGGGCACCTTTCGTCCACTCTGCTACCTTGTCAGGATTGGCCCCTATCCATTCTTCAGCGGCTTCACCTGCATCCATGCCGCTTGAAATCAGTATCATTACCTCCTCTAAGGCAATTGGCTCCCAAAGGAATTGATCAAGTATCGTGTAAGCACCAGGAGCGTCCTTGTCAAGACCCTTTCTCACAAGTGTGTGTATATCTTCAGCACCGCCGAAGGAGCCTTTCGGATCATCAAGATATTTCAACTTGAAGGAAGCGAACATCCAATGCGGTGACCAACCTGTGACGATAATCGGTTTCTCTGCATCATAGGATTTTTTTAACGTCGCTACCATGGCTGCTGAAGAGCCTTCCACAAGTGTCCATTGATCTAAGCCGTAATCTTCCAGTGCATTGCTAGCTTGACCCATAATGCCTGCACCAGGTTCAATGCCGATGATTTCATGTTCTGTTCTAGCCCCAATGCCGTTATCGTCTTCTCCAATCGCTTGGTTCCCTTTTGAAATTCCTAACACAAGGGCCGTACCAATGACAAGGATACCTAAGAAAGAAAAAGCAATTCTTGGTTTTATTACATGCTTATAGGCCGGGTTACGCAAGTTTTGTGTAATCCGATCAAGGATAATCGCTATAAAGACAATCGATAATCCAGCTTCAAAGCCTTGTCCGACGTCAATCTGACTCACCGCACGGTACACATCTGCACCAAGTCCCGGTGCCCCCACTAACGAAGCCGTTACAACCATTGACAGTGCCAGCATAATGCTTTGATTCACCCCAGCCATAATGGTTGGCGTTGCCAAAGGCAACTGCACTTTAAACAATTTCTGACTCGTGCTTGAGCCGAAAGCATTCGCTGCTTCAATGAGGTCTCTTGGGACCTCCTGAATCCCAAGATTGGTCATGCGGATCGTTGGAGCAATCGCAAAAATAAACGAAGCAATAATTCCCGGCACTACACCAATCCCAAAGAATAAAATGGAGGGGATTAAATAGACAAATGCAGGCATTGTCTGCATAAAATCTAAAATAGGTGTAACAACCTTTTGCACAGTAACTCGCTGAGCACACCATATTCCAACTGGAATTCCAATGATGATGGTGATTAATCCGGATATGATAACAATCGCCAACGTTTGAATACTGGATTCCCAATAACCAAGATTATCTACTAAGAGCAGACTGACTAAGGTAAAAAAACCTAACGGCCATCTGCTCGTATAAGTAACGATAAGTGCAAGAACAATGATGATGACAATCGGAGGGCCTACGCTTAACACATCAACTAAAATATCCAACAGCCCGTCAATTGAATTTGTTAAGAATGTAAAAAAAACAGCAAAGGCAACGGTTACCCATTGGACAAAGAGGTCTACCCACTCTCCTAATGGAATTTTTGGAACATTCACGTTACTCATCTCCCTCCAAATCATTCAAAGAATCTTTATTGCCTGCTAACGCACCAATAACTGCTCCGCGAATGATAATTCCTTTTAAACGATGTTCTGCGTCTATTACAGATATCGGCAGGTTGGAGGTTGCCATAACGTCCATCAGATCAGCTATTAATGTATCCACTGAAACCGTTGGAATGTCGGTTGTCATAACTTCAGCAATGGATTGTTTTTGGTCGATCGCTTGTTTCGCTTGTTCAGCAGTCAACGCTCCTAATAGCTTTTGTCTGCGATCGACGATGAAAATACTGGAATACCCTTGCTTACGCATAATTTCTAATGCAACCCTCGGACCTCTGTCCACACCAAGCTTTTCACCCCGTTTCATGACATGTGAGGCTGTTAATACTTTCGATAAATCGACATCCTCTACGAATTTTTCAACAAATTCATTGACCGGATTGATCATAATTTCTTCAGGTGTGCCAAGCTGAATTACACTGCCGTCTTTCATCAGAGCGATGCGATCGCCGATTCGTAAGGCTTCATCTAAATCATGGGTAATAAAAATAATCGTTTTCTTGTACTGCTCTTGAATTTCAAGTAATTCATCCTGCATATCTTTCCGAATTAATGGATCAAGCGCACTAAAGGCTTCATCCATCAAGATAATATCGGTATCACTTGCAAGTGCCCGGGCAAGCCCAACCCTTTGTTGCATCCCTCCGCTCAGCTGTGATGGAAACTGATGCTCATATCCTTTTAAACCGACAACCTCAAGCGACTTCATTGCTTTTTCCCTCCGTTCATCAGAAGGAACCTTTTTGATTTCAAGACCATATTCCGTATTTTCTAATATGGTTCGATGTGGAAATAAAGCAAAGTTCTGAAAGACCATACTGATTCTTTTTTGCCTGATTTCTCTCAGCCTTGCAGCATTCATTTTGACAATATCTTCATCTTTTATCAAAATCTCGCCGATTGTTGGATCAATGAGTCTGTTAAACATTCGGATTAAAGTGGATTTGCCGCTGCCAGATAAACCCATAATGACAAAAATTTCACCAGGATAAATTTTGAAGTTCACATTATTTACACCAACCGTTTGCCCCGTTGCTTTCAAGATTTCCTTCTTTGATTTACCTTGTTTTAGTAAATCGATGGCTTCTTTAGGAGATTTGCCAAAAATC
>CALGSR010000437.1 GCA_937902115.1 uncultured Bacillus sp.
ATACTAATTATATAATAATAAATATTATGTTATAATTAGTATCATTAATGTAAATAACGTAATTAACATGAAAAAGTAGTTTAATAAAAAGATGCAGTATCCTTTCAATCTCTTCAATTAAAAAGAGCAAATGAATATTTATCAATCGAATACCCATCCTAATTCTATGGAAAATTAAAGGAGGACGTATATATGTTAGATACAGAAATTAAGTCTCAATTATCGCAATACTTGAATCTTATGGAGGGTGAAATCCTAATCAAATTAAGTGTTGGAACCGATGATGTTTCACGTGATATGGCTGCTTTGGTAAATGAGTTAGCCTCTATGTCTAAAAACATTATAGTAGAAAGAATAGAACTAAATCGGACACCAAGCTTTAGCGTGAACCGACCGGGTGAAGACACGGGAGTTACTTTTGCCGGCATCCCGCTTGGCCATGAATTTACATCATTAATTTTAGCTCTATTGCAAGTAAGCGGCCGTGCTCCTAAAGCAGATGAGAAAGTTATTAAGCAAATCAAAAACCTCAAAGGAAACTTTCAATTTGAAATCTATGCCAGCTTAAGCTGCCATAACTGTCCTGATGTCGTCCAGGCACTGAACGTCATGAGCATTCTCAATCCGAACATTACCTCTACGATGATTGACGGTGCTGTTTTTAAAGAGGAAGTCGAAGCAAGACAAATTATGGCTGTGCCAACCGTTTATTTGAATGGCGAACCATTTGCCAGCGGCCGCATGTCATTAGAAGAAATCCTCTTGAAGCTTGGCAGTGGACCAGATGCTTCTGAATTTGCCGATAAAGAACCATACGATGTTCTTATCGTTGGCGGCGGTCCGGCAGGTGCCAGTGCAGCAATTTATTCCGCACGTAAAGGAATTCGCACCGGAATGATCGCTTTGGCGGGCAGGTTTTAGACACATTAGCGATTGAAAATTTAATTACCGTCAACTACACAGAAGGGCCTAAGCTTGCGGCAACACTTGAAGAACATGTAAAACAATATGATGTCGATATCATGAACCTACAGCGTGCGAAACGAATTGAAAAGAAAGACTTTGTTGAGGTCGAATTGGAAAACGGTGCGGTCCTAAAAGGAAAAACGGTGATCCTCTCAACAGGTGCCCGCTGGCGCAAAGCAGGTGTCCCGGGAGAAGACGAGTATCGAAATAAAGGGATTGCTTATTGTGCCCACTGTGATGGTCCACTGTTTGCCGGCAAACATGTAGCTGTCATTGGGGGCGGAAATTCCGGTGTCGAAGCTGCTATTGACCTTGCTGGGATCGTCAAACACGTCACTCTTTTAGCTAGATCAGAGGTAAAAGCAGATCCAATTCTACATGACCGTCTAAAAACTTTAGCAAATGTGACTGTGATTGAGAATGCGCAAATAAAAGAAATCACAGGAACAGATAAAGTAAACGGCATCTCCTATACCGATCGCGAAACAGGAAATGAACAACAACTTGACGTGGAAGGAGTATTCGTACAAATCGGTACCATTCCAAACACGGAATTCCTTGAAGGTTCGCTTGAGTTAAACAAAAAAGGTGAAATCATTACCGGCAAAGATGGCTCAACAAGCATGCCAGGCGTTTTTGCAGCCGGGGACTGTACAGACAGCGTGTATAAACAGATTATTGTCTCCATGGGCACCGGAGCAACAGCTGCCTTAGGGGCATTCGATTATTTAATTCGCCATTAATTTGATACCAAATAATTTAAAAACAATAGAAAGGGCATGTTTTGATTTTTTTCAAGACATGCTCTTCTATTTCTTTAAATTCCCTATTTATTTCCCCTCATTAAAAACTTTGTCATTCATTAGGCCTTCCTTTCTTGTTTTTATTTTTTTCCTAACAACAGCAATGATAAAAAGAATTGGTATGTAACAAAAGAGAAAGTATTGACCGCTAATTGTAATGATTTTACCCATAAGATATGAACTTTTGATGTTAATTAATACACTGTTAAAAAAATAAAAAACAGCGAGAAAACCCATTAATACATAGGTCGCTTTTACCTTTGGGATTGTTAATTTAATGGATCGAATCGCCGACCATAAATAGATACAAATGACCGGCATAACAACTAACAACCATGTAAAAATAAAAATGAACTCAAATCGTTCTAAAAATGGAAACTGGATAATTTTAATCATCGTCAAAGTAGGCCATGATAAATGTTTCAGCTTTTCCAACGAAAAAAACAAGAATGTCATAACCGCAATAATGGTATAGATAACCGTAGTAAAGAGTAATCCTAAATGACCCCATTTGCTAGACTTTTCCCTATTTTTTATAAATGGAAAAAAAACGAGTACATTTTCAAATCCTAAATAGATTGGTACGGCTTCTTTCGCTGAGATGAAATGATCTTTCACTCCATATAGAAAGAAAGGCTGAAGATAGGAAAACTCAACATAATTCAGTAAATATATGATAGATAGGAACATGAAACTAGGAATAACAACGCCCCAGTAAGCAACCGCTGTAATAACCCTGAAACCTCCCGCAACAATATAATAAATCACTATAAGCAAAAGCAAGGCGAATTCCCAGCTGGATATGCCGTCAAACACCCAAATCTGGAGTAGATCGATATAGGTATATAAAGTGTATAGGCTGGCAAGCGAAAAATAGACAGCCAAAAGGAGATTTAGTATCCCTCCAAAAATCTTTCCAAAAACCTCCCTGTGGAAAGAGAGGACATCCCCGGAACTTGAATTGTTAAGGATATATAGCATCATCAAAAGGATCACTTGCATGATGAAACCTAACGCTAAAACCGTGAGCCATGCATTATGTCCTGCTCCCTCAAGAATCCTTGTTTGGAAAGTTAAAGCAGCAACTCCTGTTTGTGCGGAATGTATGAGAAAGAACAGAAAATAGGGAGATACCATATTATTTTCTTTCACCATTGAGTTCTTCACAACCCATCCTAAATGATTAGCTTTCAAGGCCAGAATGAATGATTTCCACACTCACATTTACATCGATCGGTAAGTTGGGATATTTCTGATAAAAGGATTCCTTCTCCCAAGTCTTATCCTTTGAGCGCACGATATTTCCAATTCCAATCGGATCTACTTCATTTTCCTTCAAAGTTGACAGTAAATCCTTCATCCCTGTTTCTAACTTTTCTACCACTAATTCCTCTAACTCCTGCATATCTTTTCGATTTTCAACATTGTATCGATTCGGCACCTGAGTTAAGCTCAACTGTACGCGTAACTGAAGATGTAATTGCTCTTTTTTCTGATCCCAATCCCATTCCTGTTTACTTTGATAGGTTCGTACAGTGAGCATTTCTTTTCGATTCGTCTGTTCATCAAGTTCTATTTGATAGCTTGATTGTGTACGATAATCTTTAATCAATGAAAATAAAAGCGTTTCCTCCAGATTTAAGTGGAGTTTTAATTTGTCATCCTTAAATACACCAATTCCTTCAATCTTTATCTTTTCATTTTTATCTATCGTTAACATCGGAACAAAAGCATCCATTCCTTCTCCATAAAAGTGATTTAAAAAAATATGAAGGTTTATTTTCGGCAGCCCCTGTTCTTCCATATTATGTTGGATCTGTTCCGTCAAGGTGAAGGACTTCTCCTTTTTAAAGATGTTCAACGTTTCCTGAGCAGAATGAGTAGAGGCAATGATTTGAATACTGGTCCCAATCTGGGGGGTCAAAAGAAGCCGATCCACTATATCCCGGATGCCTGCTTCAGCAATGTTTCTCCCGAATAATAAGCCCCTAATTTTTGCTAATTCAATAGGAGTACTCGTATGTGCCGCCATTTTTGATGCGAGTAATACCGTTGATGGTGCTCGTTCTTCTATCGAATTAATTTGATTCCCTTCCCTGTTTGCGGTGTAATCAGGGAATAACGCTGTTCCAATTAATTCGTCATTCTCTGCTTGATCAAACCCAAATATATGAACAATACTGATTTTATCGATGATTCTTGTTCTTGTGCAGCCAAAAAGAGCAGCCATACAAAATAATAACAAGAATAACTTGCTCAGCTTATTCAACTTTCCCATATATATCCAACTCTTATAGCATAATTATTCATGATTCAGACCTTCTTCCGGATCCTTATCTGAAACCGGTGAATATCGCTTTGAACTTAACGGTCGCAAATACCCGGGTCGGTTTTTGTATTTGATTAAATTCGGCCTGATAAAAGAAACCGCAACTCCTCCCTTTCGGTAAGGATATATCGGAAGCAGATACGGGACTCCGAATGATTTTAGCCGTGCTAAATGTCCTATTAATAAGAGCAATCCTACATAAACCCCTAACCCTCCCCATAGAGATGCGAGCAGGATAAAAGGATAGCGTAATAATCTGATTGTATTGGACATTTTATAAATCGGTGTTGTAAAGGAAGAAAGAGCTGAAAGAGCGACAGCAATAAGCAAAATCGTACTCGTAAGTGCCGCCTCAACCGTTGCCTGACCAATGACAATCGCCCCAACAATTCCAAGTGTTTGTCCAATCTTTGTTGGCAGTCTTGCCCCTGCTTCTCGCAAAAGGTCAATCGTAATCTCCAAGAATAACACCTCAATGACAGGCGGAAACGGAACATTTGCCCGGGAAAAGATAGTCGGACCTAATAAATCCTTAGGCACCACTTCAAAATGAAAGGTTAGAATCGCGACATAAAAAGCCGTAGCAAAAACGGAAAACAACATGCCAAATATTCGGATGAGTTTAAAAAAGGACGCAATAATTGAGGGCAGGTAGTAATCCTCCGGGTTTGAAAAAAATTCCATCAGCGTTGCCGGTCCTATGATGGCATAGGAGGATTTATCACTAATGAGAACAACCTGGCCATGTATAAGTGCTCCTACTGTCCTGTCCACCCGCTCTGTTGTGATAAAAGTAGGAAAAGGAGATGTACCATGATCCGATATTATTTGTTCAAGGTGCGTATTATCATAGGTAATATCAATATCCAAATCCTGAAGCCTCTGTTTTGCCGTATGGACATATTCCGGATTGGTAACCCCCTCTAAATAGGCGACTGCCACCTGTGTCCTCGATCTTGTACCAATGATCACTTCTTCAATAATGAGATCCGGGGTATTTAAATGATCTCTTATTAAATGAAGATTTGTGGATAGATCCTCAATAAAACCAATCTTGGGGCCAATGACACTAAATTCATTTTGCGTATCATTGGTTTCACGCTGTCCTAACCTGGAATCACCAATATAAAGGAGTGCGTATTCCCCCTTTTTGTCTTTAAAATAGAAAACAGCAGCCCCATCGTGAAAGGCATTTTCAACCTCATTGGGGTCTTTTGTTAATTTGATCTGATCGACTGGAATCATATTTTTTAAATCAGAAAGTTCTTTTATTGCAGAAGCTTTTTCTTTTAAAATAGGCAAAACCGACTTTTACAGAATCCTTACATCAATCAATGTTTGATAAAAACTGATGCATAAAGAATTATTTCTTTCTAATGGAGAAATGGTTGAAAAATCGCTTGATTTATTTGCCTTTGCAAATACCTCATTCATCGAATTTTCAACGGTTTCATGACTTCTTCCGGATTTTAGTCCTCTCTTCTTTGTAAACATTTCTTCACCTTAGATCAGTACTTCAGTACAAGTATTAATATCGTATGAATAGTATTTAACAACAGAATTGGAATTATGTTCAAAAATAAGGAAAGAGATTCGGAAATATAGAAAAAGCCACAAAACCCCTTTATTTTGGTGTTTTATGGCCTTCACTTGAAAAGACTTATATTCAGTTTATTATTCATATTCACTTGAATCTTATCTAGCTGCTGTATTATTCGTATTTTTTTCGATAAAGTCCCGATAATTCTCTCCCCAATTACAAATGGAAGTGACAACCGGTTCCAGTTGACGGCCAATTTCCGTGAGTTGATACTCCACTTTAGGAGGTACAACAGGATAGACCGTTCTTGTAATGATGCCATCCTCTTCTAATTCCCGTAATTGTCTAATTAACATGCGTTGATTGACATCGGGAAGTTTTTTCTGGATTTCGCTTAACCTTAATGGCGACTCTTGAAGTAAACACCAGATAATCGCTATTTTCCAACGTCCGCCTATTACGGATAAAGCCAAATCCTTGCTAGTAAAAAAAGTTTTATCTTTATAATGAATGACCATCATTATCATTCCTCTCCATTAATATCATGTTTATAGTGACAAAAAAGTCAGTATTGTCTCATGAATTATAGTATGTAATTATGGTAAATGTAAAGTTTAGTTATTAAAAGAAAGAAGGGATTCATTTGAAAAGTAGAGCCGCTGTTGCATTTGGACCAGGAGAACCACTTAAAATTGTCGAAATAGATGTAGAAGAACCAAAAGCAAAAGAGGTATTAGTGAAAATTCTCTATACTTCTGTCTGTCATACAGATGCTTTCACATTATCAGGTGATGATCCGGAAGGCGTCTTCCCTGCTGTCCTCGGCCATGAAGGTGCAGGGGTTGTCGTTGCTGTCGGAGATGAAGTGACTTCCGTTAAACCAGGGGACCATGTGATTCCCCTCTACACTGCTGAATGTGGCGAATGTAAATTCTGTCGTTCTGGTAAAACAAACTTATGCAGCGCCGTTCGCGAAACGCAAGGGAAAGGGTTAATGCCTGATGGAACCACTCGTTTCTCTTACAATGGCGAGCCAATTTATCATTACATGGGAACAAGTACATTTAGTGAATATACAGTCGTTTCTGAAGTCTCTTTAGCAAAAATTGACAAGGAAGCACCGCTTGATAAAGTTTGCCTCTTTGGCTGCGGTGTGACGACGGGAATTGGCGCTGTACATAAGACAGCAAAAGTGGAAGAAGGCGCGGTGACAGCTGTATTTGGTCTGGGAGCGATTGGCTTAGCGGTTATTCAAGGGTTAGTGCAAGCAAAAGCAAGCCGAATTATTGCAATCGACCTAAATGAGGATAAGTTTGAATTGGCTAAAAAAATGGGAGCAACTGACTTTATCAATCCTGCTAAATTTGATAAACCCATTCAAGAGGTTATCGTTGAAATGACGGATGGCGGCGTCGATTATAGCTTCGAGTGTATCGGGAATGTTGAAGTCATGAGGTCTGCTCTTGAATGCTGTCATAAAGGCTGGGGTGAAAGTACGATTATCGGTGTAGCTGGCGCAGGAAAAGAGATTCATACTCGCCCATTCCAACTCGTAACTGGCCGTGTATGGCGTGGTTCAGCCTTTGGCGGTGTAAAAGGAAGAACAGAGCTTCCAGGAATGGTTGAAGATTATATGAATGGAAAAATCGATTTAGATTCGTTTATCACACACCACTTAGACTTTAAAGACATCAATGAGGCATTTGATTTACTTCATAAGGGTGAGTCCATCCGTACGATTTTAACATATGGGGAGTGAAATCATGAGCCTTGAACGCATTGAGCAGCATCGCTCTTTTGGTGGAGAGCATTGTAAATACCGTCATTTTTCAGAAGTCCTACAGTGTGATATGACCTTTAGTCTTTACTTGCCATCCAATAAAGAAAAGAAAAAGATCCCTCTTATTTGGTGGTTATCCGGATTAACTTGTACAGATGATAATTTTAGTCATAAAAGCGGATTTCAACAATGGGCTGATAAATATCAAACCGCTGTCATGATTCCGGATACTTCCCCACGCGGAGAACATGTTCCGGATGATGAAGGCTATGATCTCGGGCAAGGTGCAGGTTTTTATGTCAATGCCACACAAGAACCTTGGAAAAAGCATTATCAAATGTATACGTATATCACAGAGGAATTAACAACCATGGCGAAATCTTTAGTACCTAATTTTTCAGGTGAAGAAAGTATGATGGGCCACTCCATGGGCGGACATGGGGCATTAGTGATTGGGATGAAAAATGCTGCAAAATTTAAAGCAATTTCTGCCTTTGCTCCGATATCAAGTCCATGTCAAATCCCCTGGGGGAAAAAAGCTTTCACAAGCTACTTAGGTGAAGATCAATCCTCTTGGAAAGAATGGGATGCGTCAGAATTAGTTAAAACAGGTAAAATGCCCCCTATTCTCATTACACAAGGAACGGAAGATCAGTTTTATCCGCATAATTTAGACGCAACTCACTTCTTACAAAATGCCCAGGAACATAATCAAGCCGTAGATTACAACAAAGTGGAAGGTTATGATCACAGCTATTACTTTATCGCCACTTTCCTAGAAGAACATTTCGCTTTTCATATGAAGCACTTAAAATAATATGGAATGGGAATGAAAATATCCACATTGAAATTGAATGTGGATATTTTTGATGATTGCAATTTTGTTGTGTTTTACCGCTTAATATCTAATAATAAGAAATAGTTAAAGGGGTGAGTAATTTGGGAGTTATTTTGAAAACAGATTTCAAAAAAACATTAGCCAATGAGCGAGTGAAACCATATTTATTAAAAGCACGATTTGGAATTGAAAAAGAAAGTCAACGTATTGACTTATCAGGAAGTTTAGCAAAAACAGATCATCCGAAAAGCATTTCATCAAGTGATGATCATCCCTATATTCAGCGTGATTTTTCAGAAACACAGATGGAATTAATCACACCTGTAACTGACACATTAGAGGAACAGTTTCAGTACTTAGCAGCGATCCACGATGTGGCTTATCGTTCGATGGGTGAGAATGAAATGCTGTGGCCGTTAAGCATGCCGCCACAATTACCGGAAAAAGAAGAAGAAATTATGATTGCAAAATTTAAAGGTGTTGAAAATGTTCAGTACCGGAAGTCCTTAGCCCAATCTTATGGGCGCCGTAAACAAATGCTCTGTGGGATTCATTTCAACTTTGAATTCGGCGAAGAGTTAATCGAAGCGTTATTTAACGCACAAACGGAAATAAAAGATTATCGCCGTTTTAAAGAAGAGCTATATTTAAAAGTCACAAGAAACTATTTACATTATCGTTGGTTCGTTACATATTTTTATGGAGCTACACCTAGAAGTGAAAAGAATTTTTTTACAAAGGATTCTGTGCATGAGCCAGTAAGAAGCATTAGAAGCAGTAAACATGGTTATACCAACTCAGAAGAGGTTCAAGTCTCCTATCGCAGTATCCAGAACTATCTAGCTGATCTTTCTTTGATGGTTAAAAGTGGGCTTCTATCAGAAGAAAAGGAATTCTATTCCCCTATTCGTTTACGAGGCGGATCTCATGTTTCAGATTTAGAAGAGCACGGAATTCGTTATGTTGAATTACGAAATATTGATTTGAATCCTTTTGATATGTATGGTATTAGCCATGAACAAGCAGAATTCCTCCATCTTTTCTTCATTTATTTACTATGGAAAGATGAAGGCGCTCCATGTGATGAATGGGTAAAAATGGGCGATGTTTACAACGATAAAGTGGCTCTTGAGCATCCATTAGCGCATACACAATTTGAAAAAGAAGCGCAAAAGATGATTATTGAAATGGAACAATTAGTAATAAGCTTAGGATTACCTATTTCAAATACGTTATTTCTAAACTTGAAAGAAATGCTTAGCGACCCAAGTAAGACTTTAGCGGGAAGACTGTATAAAGAGAGTGAAATCAGCAGTCAAGCTCATACGGCAGTGTCAATTGCGAAAGAAAACTATCAAAAAACATGGGATAAACCCTATCAATTAACAGGATATACAGATATGGAGCTATCGACACAGATTTTAATATTTGATGCGATTCAGCAAGGAATTAAATTCGAAATTCTCGATCGGCAAGAACAATTTTTGAAGCTTCAATTAAATGATCATGTGGAATATGTAAAAAATGGCAATATGACAAGTAAAGATAGTTATATATCCACTTTAATTATGGAAAATAAAACGGTGACAAAGAAAATTCTGCAAAAACATGGATTCCGTGTGCCGCAGGGGGAGGAATTTCAGACGAGCGAGCAAGCTTTACGTTCCTTTCCTCTATTTGCCGCCAAACCTTTTGTTGTGAAGCCGAAAACAACAAATTATGGCTTAGGCATATCTATTTTTAAAGAAGGCGCCAGTTACGAGGATTATCAGAAAGCCATCCATCTCGCCTTTAAAGAAGATTCCTCTATTTTAATCGAAGAATTTCTTTATGGAACAGAATATCGCTTTTTTGTCTTAAATGATCAAGTCCATGCCGTTTTATTACGCATTCCTGCAAATGTTACAGGTGACGGGAACCATACAATCGAAGAACTGGTCAATGATAAGAATCGTGACCCATTAAGAGGAAAAGACCATCGCACCCCTTTAGAACTAATGCAATTAGGTGAATTAGAGAATCTTATGCTGAAAAGCCAGGGATATCATAAAGATTCGATTCCAAAGAAGGGTAAAATTGTCTATCTCCGTGAAAATTCGAATGTGAGTACGGGCGGCGACTCGATTGATGTGACGGACCAAATTCCGAATGATTATAAAAAAATAGCGGTCGATGCAGTGGCTGCGCTCGGAGCGAAAATTAGCGGAATCGATATGATTATTGAAAATACGGAGGTTCCTGCTGCGCAACAAAGCGCATATGGAATTATTGAAGCGAACTTTAATCCATCCATGTATATGCATATCTATCCCTATAAAGGAGAATCCCGGCGTTTGACAATGGGTATCCTCCATTATTTATTTCCTGAATTATTACAAAGTCAGGAATGAAAGAATGGATCCTAAATGAAAAAGCCGATATTTCCTACACGGTGGAAGTATCGGCTATTATAATTTATCCATGCCCTCCTTTTAATATTTTTTATATTGGGAATAGTTTCTAATAAAACGTGATAAAGGTCATTGTTATTTATAACTATACATATTAGAGTATAAGCAGTTATATCCTGATGGACAGAGGTGTATCCATGAAAAAGCGCTTTTCTTTCATGACTCTTTTATTCTTGCTTGTCGTTTCTGTTGCCTGTTCAAATCAACAGAACACTGATCAATCTACAGAAAAGAAGGAAATAGAGCGAGTATCGGAAAACAAGGAAAATGTTGAATTAACAATTTCAGCAGCAGCAAGTTTGAAGGATGCTATGGAGCTTATTCAGAGTATATATGAAGAAGAACATCCAGAAATAAAGCTGAAATTTAACTTTGGCGGTTCAGGTTCGCTGCAGCAGCAAATCTCTCAAGGAGCACCGGTTGATCTCTTTTTCTCCGCTGCAGAAGAAAAGCTTGACTTATTAGTCGATAGCGGCGATATTTCAGAAAAAGACGGAGTCGATCTTCTAGGAAATGAACTCGTATTGGTTGTTCCTAAAGAACAATCTAGTATCACAAGATTTCAAGATCTTGCAAAAGATGATGTAGATAAAATTTCAATCGGTATTCCTGAATCCGTACCAGCAGGGAAATATGCGAAGGAGTCACTGGAAAAGACGGGGCTATGGGGAAGCGTTGAAGGAAAAGTGGTTTATGCGAAAGATGTACGTCAAGTATTGACCTATGTAGAAACTGGAAACGTTGCTGCGGGAATTGCCTACAAAACAGATGCATTAGTTTCTGACAAAGTAAATATTGTCGCGACAGCCGAACCTGAGACCCATACCCCTATTATTTATCCAGTCGGCATTATCAAGAGTTCTAAATATTACGATGCAGCAAAAGACTTTTATAACTTTCTCCAAAGTGACGCTGCATTGAAAACATTTGCGGAATATGGATTTACTACTAGATAAAGCTTTCATGGAAGAATTTTTAACTCCCATCTGGTTGTCTTTGAAAATTGCTTCAATCGCTGGTGTTGTCGTTATATTATCAGGGACATTAGTAGGGAGACTTTTGGCAAGAAAAGAATTTAAGGGTAAAGCCATTGTGGAGACCGTTCTTATGCTTCCAATGGTTCTTCCTCCTACCGTCATCGGATTCTTTCTTATTGTTATCTTTGGCAGGAATAGCCC